>DOIU01000558.1 GCA_003511825.1 Gammaproteobacteria bacterium
GCGGGTGGATGACACCCCAAATCGCCATCGATTGTAGGACTCGACCTCAGTTATCTAAATGCTGAGTTCTTCGAGCAGGTTGTCAGTGATTTGAGTGGGATGGAGTCCGATGCGAATCGGTCCGATGTAATGCGAATGGGTCGTCGTCTTGTTATCATTTCGCCAGCGACGATGTCTTTTTGTGTTATGAAACCTTTCTTTATTCGACTGGCAGAACTCTCTTTCTCTCAATGGACCAGGCTGATAGTGCCTTATTCCAGTTTAGTCGTGGCGATTTCATTCCTGCTCAGTATACGCGGCCACGAAGGCCAAACGTTTTCCAGCCAGTTTGTTGGCCATATTCAGGGTGCCTTTCAGGGCACCTTGATACTGATCGTGTGCTCGTTGTTAGTGCTGTTTGGTTGGCGTAGAAAAACCGGTGCCAGGCTATCCGATCGCTGGTTAATCTATGCGCTTTGGTGCATTGTGTTTTCGGCGGTAGTGACCCTGCAAAATGCGCAAATAGGGTGGTACCAGGAACCTGTATTAGGCGGGTTGGTTACGATCGCGGGTAATACCTTGGCGTTGGAACACCTACAGAAAGTGGCCAGTCTGTTTACCGGTAGTGTGGTTTTTCATCTGTTTATTGCGGCGATGATGGAAGCCTTTTTCCAGATGACCCGTTATTACGCTACCCTGATTGACGTCTTCTCGACCGAGAACAGTGCGGCGGACAGGGAACAGGCCCCGTGCTCTCAGATCCCAACGACAGCTGAAAACCGTCTGCTGAACAATATTGTCATCGATTCGATTTCTTTTATTGAGGTAAAAGGTAATTTTCGCAGCATTGTTCACGAGTTCAATGGCGAGTGGAAAACTCTGGGTAGTTATGACAGCCTCAAAGACGTAGAAACAGCTTTTCCCGATTTTTTCTTCAAGATCAACCGATCGGTACTGATCAATCCTGCCAAAATTGAATCCTTGAAGAAGGTGGATCGCCAATATGAAGTCGCCATGGCGGGTGCTGATACGCCTTTTATGATCAGTCGCTCCCTCAACCGTTTCGTGCGCGACCGCCTTGGCGGTTGACAGCTTCAAGCGTGATTGCGGTTCAACCAAAGGCCAAGAGCCAGTATCTCAATAATACAGATAGGGTTCTTTATGAGACGACAGAAAACGTCTTGATTGAGGTCTGCGTGAAGTCCTTGTTGAGACGTACTCAGTGACCCTGCTTCATCAGTTCCGACGGCGTCATCCTGAAGCGTTTTTTAAAGGCCGCTAAAAAATTGGATGTGTGGTTGTAGCCGG
Source organism: Gammaproteobacteria bacterium (assembly GCA_003511825.1). GTDB lineage: Bacteria > Pseudomonadota > Gammaproteobacteria > Granulosicoccales > Granulosicoccaceae > UBA7957. The sequence goes on from DOIU01000558.1 coordinate 1,288, forward strand.
CCAAGTAGGCGGCTTCGCCGATTGAAACGCCGTCAATGGTGAGCGCTCGGCGTGCATTTTCCAATCGACGTTGGCGGCAGTAGTGGTCAACCGTGATCCCAAACGCGGTTTTGAACCGGCGCTGTAATGTGCTGGTGCTCAACCCCAATGACGCGGCGATGTCGCTGATGGAGTAGCGTTCGAGCAGTAAGTCATCCACGGTTTTTTTCAGGGCGACGTCAGCACGGTTGTTGGTGATGTGTGCGTTATCGTCGGGTTGAATCTGTGTGGACAGTCGCTCCAACTCATCGATACCTTGGGCCAGCAGTTCGAGGGTGAGGGATTCATGCCGTATTGCGTGTGTGAATGAATCGGTCGGTGGTGCGCTGAACAGTGCTTTCGCGAGATCGATGGTTTTGGTGGAGGGTTGCCAGAAGTGCAGGATGCTGTGTTGCTGGAACAGGCGCTGGTACATGTTGCGGGTTTCTGCGGCGTGGGCGCGTGCTTCCAACCACTGGCGCTCGGCAAACACATTCAGATGTGCAACGGTGCTGTGCTTCCTGAGGTAGCGAATAAACAGCTCGGGCCGGTTCAGCACATAGGCGCAACAACGCGGCCCACCGCTGCGATCGCACTGGATTTGGTAGGGAATGCCCCCGAGTGATATGTCAGCCGAGCCCTCAAACGTGATATTGAAGCTGATGGCTGCGGGCAGCTCAACCATCACGCTCATGTCACTCAACTCTGTATGGCGCACCGCGTACATGGAAAGACCACCGTAATTCGCCTTGTGCAGCAACTCGCTGTCGATGATTGCATCGTCGGAGTTCTGCACGTCATCGGTGGTTGCCGGGTAGGTCTCAAGCCCTCGCTTTAACTCGGCAACGCTGATTTTCTGGCTGGGGTACTTCATGGCGATGAGCTGGCTTGCAGTTGGTTAATAACGATTTAGCGATCATTCATAACATTTCGCCGGTCGAACGCCGCGAATCTAGCATAAAGTGAGTCTCATTTGCATCTCGGGGCTCGCGCTTGTGCGTGAAACGCGCATACCGTGCCGGCTCTGGTCCATACCGGCTGAAGCCAGCGCGAGTGCTCCCCTCCGTTTTCCTCAAATGATTCAGGTAGATAGAATGAAGAATGAAGTACTTGGGCTGGTCTTGTGTTCCGTCGTGGCGGCCAATTCACTGGCCGAAGAAGCAGCGCCGCGCGGTTCGGTCGACGCGAGTGATGGTCGCGCCGTGGACCTGGGAGGGATTGTGGTCACGGGTGAAAAACAGGACAGAGCCCTCAAAGACACGACCTCGTCGGTGTCAGTTGTGCGCGAAGACACCCTCGAAACCACGCAGCATCTTAGTGTCCTTGAGGCGGTGTCTGACATCGCGAATGTGGTCACAACGCCGGGCTCGGTGCCGACGATTAGCGGCGTCAATGGCAACGGCGGTGCAGGTGGCTTCAATGGCGTGAGTGGTGGGGCGAACGCACGGGTCTCGACCTTAATTGACAGTGTCTACCAACCCTTTGTCGCGGTGGATACCCATGACTTCGGTCTGTGGGATGTGGAACAGATCGAAGTGTTTCGCGGGCCGCAGTCCACGAACAATGGCCGCAACAGCATTGGCGGTACGATGTTCATTAAGACCAAAGATCCGGTGTTTGATTGGGAGGGCGCCGTGCGCTTGGGTTATCGCGATGAGGAGTCTTACTTCGATAAGGCCATCATGGTATCGGGTCCGGTTGTCGCTGATAAACTCGCGTTGCGTTTCAGTGGCCAGTGGCTCAATGGTCAGACAACCACGAACAACCAGGAATACGATACCAATCCGGCCGGCTTTGATTTGAACGAAGTGGAAACGCGCAATGGTCGACTGAAAGTGCTGTGGTTGCCGACGGATGATGTGGATGTCTTGTTGTCGTACGCTAAGGTAGTGAATGAAGGAGACACGGGGCGGCGCTATTTTGGATTGGACGATCCCTATGCGTATCAACTGGTATCCGTGCGCGATACGGAAACAGAGACAGAAACCACCAGCCTGAGAGTGAACTATCAGCTCAATGCGGGGACGTCGTTGGATATTCTGTTGTCTAGTCTCGACTACCAGTACGCATTCCGCGAATACCAGGCAGAGGCGGAAGCCGAGCAATTTGCAGTGATTGATGAAGAGAACCAGTCCATCGATGTGAAGTTGAACTTTGGCCAGAATAATCCGGCCCTGAACGGGTATGTCGGGCTCGCCGGTTTCTCGCGCGAACAGGATATCGCAAGTACCGGCGCGTTTGTTTACGACGGCGCGGATGAACTGGACTCGCAGGCGGCTTACGGGGAGGTAAACGTCGGCATCACTGACCAGTTCAGTGTGACGGGCGGCTTGCGTTATCAAGACGAAACGCAAGACCGACGCTTTGCGTTTCCCCCGTTTGTGCCAGAGTATGCGGAGCTGGATGAGTCCAATGACATTGTGCTGCCGAAACTCGTGCTGCAGTACGATGTCAACGACCAAACCCGTCTCTCGGTGAGTGACAGAAAGGGCTATAACTCTGCCGGCGGTGCGCTGGACTTCGCCACACAGCAGTTCTATTTCTACGATGAAGAGACTGTAAACACCTACGAATTATCAACCCACAGTGACTTTACTGATCATGCGATCACGCTGAGAACTCATCTGTTTTATAACGACTATGACGGGTACCATGCGCAGAATGCCGAGCGGCAAGTGATCAATGTCGATCGGGCGGTGACCTACGGTGCAGAGATTGAAGCCGTGGCACAGGTGACGGAGGCACTGCGTCTTAACCTCGGTGTAGGCTTGCTCAACACGGACGTTAAAGACGGTGGTGCAGATTATGCCGATGTGAAAGGCAATGCGCTGGATTCTGCGCCCAAAACAACCGCCAACCTCGGCGTGAGCTACGACGTAACCCGTCAGATCAACCTGGGTTTTAACTTGCATTATGTTGGCGATTACTACGGTGATGTGAATAACACGCCCGAGCGCGAGATCGATGGCTTTACGGTTGCGGATGTGACGGCAAGGTTTGAAACCGGCCCGTGGTTGGTGTCTGCGTTTATCAACAATGTGGCGGACGAGAAAGCCTTGCGTGCGGTAGAGCCCGCGTCGCGCGCATTTCCTACAGGGTTTGCGGATGTGGTTGAGCGTCGCAACCTGGGTGTGGCGGTGACCTATTCATTCCTCTAAGCGAGAACGAGGCAAGCAGATGCGATGTTCTCATCCGATTATCCTGTTCTTGGCCGTGTGGATGGGCATTGCCATCACCGGGTGCAGTACGCTGCAGGCGCCGCCCTCTGCGCACGTAGAGATCGGCTGGACGCGCTACGACGTGCCGCACATTCGCGCCAATGACTACCACAGTTTAGGGTTTGGCTACGGCCATGTGTTCGCACGTGACCGCTTGTGCGAGGCGGTGGGGCGAGCCATTGCCTTTCGCGGTGAGCGGTCCCGTTGGTACGGCGCCGACGGTAGAGCCACGGTTGGTTTTTTAAAGACAACCAACTTGAATTCGGATCTCATCTACCGGCTGCGACTGCCCGAGGCGTGGGTGCAAGCGGAGTGGGGCAAGCTGGATACCAAGACCCGCGACTACGTGCGCGGGGCCGTGGCCGGCATGAACGATTACGTTGCCAATCTCTCCGACACAGAGCGCAGCACCGCATGCCCGGGCGAACCTATCCCGACCTTTACGGTGTCCGATGTTGTGCGTGCAGCGATGTTGATTGGCGTGATGCGGGAGTTGGTCGATATCGGGCCGTCTGTTGTATCGTCGTCACTGGCATTGCAGGAATCCGTGCCCGAGTACCTTGAACCTTCGGTACATGCCTGGCCGGTCGAGGTTGAAGGTGGGTTCGGCAGCAATGGCTGGGTGTATGGGAGCGATGTTGTGGCCGGTGGTGGTGCCCTGATGTTGGGCAATCCGCATTCGGCTTGGCACCGGCGGCCTGACCAACAGCGCATTTATATGCATCAGGTTCATCTCACGATACCCGGCGAACTCGATGTCGCTGGGGCGTCGTTTTCGGGAATCCCGATGCCCTTAACGGGGTTTAATCGGGACGTCGCCTGGACCATTTTTCATGCAGGTACCGTTACCACGCATGTCTTGCAGGCAATGGATGTGAACCTCTCAGTGAAGTGGACCCCATTGA
>DOIU01000102.1 GCA_003511825.1 Gammaproteobacteria bacterium
CCCCATGCATCCGGCCCACGATGCACGATTTCCTCACATGCTTGGCCAAAAGCCTGTGGCTCTGGCAGCTGTCTGTCCTGAGAATAGAAACCGACTATGCCGCACATGGGGAGACACGCTTGGAGGAGTCAGACAAGTACATGGGTCAGGCTGCGTGGCTGGTGGCCGCTGGCGCGTCCACATTGCGTTGATGCCACAACTCCAGCATCAGTAGTAGCCATATTTCTTGGGTGTAGTCCCACACGCGCTTTTCGTGTCGGCTCAGCAACCGCTCAATGAACGCTCGCTCAAAATAGCCGCGCTCAGTCGCGGTGGGCGACAGCAATGTATCCGCCGCCAGCTCACGAAATGCTTTATCGCTGCGAAACCACTCGCCAACAGGCAAGCCGAAGCCCTGCTTTTTCTTCTGCTGGATAGCTTCGGGAAGAATATTGGCCACAGCCTTTTTAAACAAATAGCGTTTTTGCGTCTCTTTCACTTTATAGTGTGCCGGAATGTTGCCCATGAAATTCACCAAGGATGGCGACAAGTACGGATACAAAACACTGGCACCCACGCACTTGGCAGCACGATTCACCTTGGTGAGATCGTTATCACTGATCGCCATTTTGAGATCCATGTACATCAGACGATTCAGCTCAGAGCTCGCGTCACACTGATCGTACCACCCCTGCAATATTGCCAATGACGCGTCCGGGTTGAGATCATGGCGAAAACCCGGTGTCAGCAGCGTGTCGTAAAACTCGGAGGCAAACGCATCATCTGTATAAAAACGCGCGGGATTTGGCAAGCTGCCGCGATAGAGGAAGTTCCCGACCCGATTGATAAAGCGTTGATCAATCGGCGATAGCGCTTTGCGCGCCAACCCACCCAACGTTTTGACCGGTGACGGTAAGCGATAATAACGCTGGAACCAATAGTCTTTTGCGTAGCGCTCGTTGCCGCCAAAAATTTCATCGCCGCCATCGCCAGCAACCATCAATCGCTGTCCGTTGTCGACTGCCATCTGCGAACAATACAATGTCGGAACAGCTGACGAGTTACCAAAAGGCTCATCATACGCCTCCAGCAATTGCTCAATCGCGGCGAAACCCTCATTGGCATTCACGCGTCGCGTGTGATGCTGCACCCCAAAGGCCTTGGCCGCGATCTCGGCATAATCCAGCTCGTCGTAGCCTGCTTCCTCGAACCCAATGGAATAGGCAGCAGTGTTGTCTGCGCCTGCCGCATCAGCAAGGATGCCCGTGATGGTGGAAGAATCCGTACCGCCGCTTAAAAACGTCGCCGTCATCCCTGATGCTTGTCGGTAGCCTGATACCGTCTCGACAATCGCGGCATTCAACTGTTCAGTTAACGTGCCTTCATCAGTAGCATGAGTTTCCGGATAACGCGCATCCCAATAGCTGCGCAGTTGTATATTTTTACCCAGCGTCACCTCCATGCCAGCCGGCACTTTGGATATCGACTGATACACGGTATGCGGCGTCGGCACACAGGCAAAATTCAAATGATGGTAAATCGCATCACGCGACAGGGTACGATCCACGCCCGGCAAGCCGGCAATCAAGCGCAGGTCTGTTGCTAAAACCCGCAGACCGTCACGACAGTAGGCATACAGAGGATATTGCCGTGTGGCGTCGGTATACCCAGTCAGTGTGCCGTTGGGCGCTATCTCTGCACGCACAAACTTACCCATAAATGGCTGGGTCACGTCGGCAATAAAGTCGCTGACAGCGTCGTCGGACTCAGACACATTCAAATCTAAACGCTGGCAACTTGCGGCAGACTCATGAGACACATCCCCGCGCCAGGCGAGGTAGTGCCCTTCGTGTTCATGCGTGTGTACCTGAGCAACCAGATCACCGATTTTGGGCCAATGTAATCGCTGGACCACATCGGACCAATGAGGCAAGGGACGCTCGGCGCTGACGAGGACAAAGTCCCCCAAGCCGCTAAATTCACTGTTTGTGGAAATCATCGCACTCTCTCGCCTCATAAAGGCTCTGCATCTGGTCTATCATCACCGGCATGGCGAATCGCGCTTGCACGGAGTCTCGTCCACGCTCACCTAAGCTGTTGGCCAATGACGGGTCAGTCAGGACGCGAGCAAGTTGGTCTGCAAACTGCGCATCATCGTCGGATTCAAACAACAATCCATTCACGCCGTTGTCAATCACTTCCGGTGTGCCACCCACGCGAGAGGCCACCATCGGCGTTCCCACCAGCATGGCCTCCAGCAAGGTATTCGAAAACCCTTCTCTGAACGAGGGCAGCACCGCAACATCACTGTCGGAGAAGATCGCCGTCACATCATCGCGCTCGCCCAGAAAATAGACATGTTGCTGCAACTCAAGCGCTTCGCATTGCGCCTCTAAGGCAGCGCGTAATGGTCCGTCTCCTACAAGAATCAGACCAGCGTCCAAGCCACGGGATGTCAGCCTCGCCAATGCTCGCAACAAGCACGGCAGGTTCTTGTGGTCTACCAGTCGCCCAACAAAACTGATGACATATGCATGCTTGGCACGGTAGTCACGCAAGGCATCCGCTGCCGGCTGCGTATCAAGCATCGCAATGCCATTGTAGACCACAGTCGCTTTGTCTGTGTCCAAACCACATTGCTCAGCGGCATACGCCAGGCCCGCCTGCGAATTGGATACCACCTGTGAGGAGCAACGGCTCACCCACCCCTTCAAGCGCCATTGCAGGGGGGAATACCATTCATAACGCCCGCGCACAGAGGTGATCAATCGCGAACGGTTCCCCAGCAACGCAATGGCCGTCCATAACTCCGCTGTAAATGCAAAGGCATGCACAACATCAAAATGTCGCTCACGCAGGAAGCGCACAAGGGACATGAGAAACCGCACATCCAGCGCACCGTTCTTATCAATCTTGACGCACTCAACTCCCTGCGCGTGCAAGGTATCGAGTAAATAGGAGTCCTTGCGGAAATACAGTAAGGTCGGTTCAAACCGCGCTCGATCCAAGTGTGTGAGGATATGGGTGATCTGGCGCTGGCTGCCACCGACCTCCATCTCATCCGTCACGATCAGGACGCGCGTCTTCATGCACTCGCCTCAAACAACCTGGCGAGCTTGTCAGCTTCACGTGTACAGTCAAAGTCGGCGCTGACTTTTTCACGCGCCTCTTGTCGCAAACGCGCACGCTGCTGTGGGTCGTGTAGCAACCGCGCCAGGGCATCTGCCAAAGCGTCAGCATCTTTCGGTGGGCACAGCAAACCGGTTTTCTCATCAATCACGAGTTCGGGAATACCCGAGACCTGCGTTGACACCACCGGTGTGCCCAACGCCATGGCTTCCATCAACACCACCGGAATACCGTCCATATTGCCACTAGCCGTTTTGACTGAGGGCAAACAAAAAATCGCCGCATCGGCAATAAACGTGCGTACCTCGGCTTGCGTTTTTGCGCCACTCAGCGTGACGCAGGATGCCACGCCCAACGCGTCAATGCGTTGCTGTAAAGTCGCTCCCAACGGCCCCTCACCCACGATTTCGCAGCTAAACGTCACGCCACGCGCGTGCAGAGCGGCACATGCATCAATCAAATAGACAAACCCCTTGATCTCATCAAATCGGCCAACCGAAACGATACGGGTATTGTCGCTCAGAGGAGTCAATGCGAAGTCAGCGAGGTTCACGCCACAATGCACAATATTGATTCGCTCAGGCGTTAAATCCGGCACCTGCGCCATCAAATAGCGCTGGTTAAACGCTGAGATGGTGACGACTAAGGACGCGTCCGCCATTTTTTCACGCAAGAGGTGATTCTCAAGAAAGATATCGTGCGCATGACTGGTGAAGCCAAACGGGATGTTCAGATTCTGACTGATGATCCATGCCGCGGTCGATGGATAGGTCGCCCAATGCGCGTGAATCCGCTCGGGTGGATCGCCCTGCAAACGTGCCGCCGCATCCAGCGCCAGCAATCCGGTGACCAGCGACTTGACCAACGCCTGCGGGTACGGTGCCATCCTCACGAGGACGCGATACAACAGCCGCAGATTCAGTAACGGCCTGCGTGAAAACATGATCAGTGCATTCATCAGAATGCGCATAGGCGATGACGGATACAGGGTTTGATCCAAAAGCGCGGCCGCGTCTTCGTGGACCATATGCTCAGACGCCGGCTTGAGTGAATACACCGAGATGTCACACCCTTTCGCTTTGAGCGCGTGTAATTCGCGCACAATAAATGTCTCTGACCAGCAGGGAAACAGAGATACCATATACAGAATATTCATCTCACTTCCACAGCTCGCCGTAGCTGCCACGGATATAGGCCAAAAAGCCATAAAACGTATACATCATTAAATTTAGAAACGAGTGAATCATCGACAACAGACGAATTTGTCGTGCAGACGTGGACCAAAAAGCCAACAACGCCAACGCATAAAACCCAAGCTGTAACGCCATCATCACGGCAAAAAAAGCATGTTGCTGCGCAAGCATGGCATTGCTGACAAAAATCAGGGCTAACAAAAATGGCGACAACAGACGCAACATTTTGTGCGATACGAACTGAAACCAAAGCGGATTTTTGATCGGGCTGAGCAAAGCCGGTTGTAACTGCACCAGCTGGAAGTTACCCGCCAAGGTACGGGTTTTTCGTTTCTTTTCGCGCGCATGATCGTTGGACGGCACATCAAACGCATAGACCCCCGACTCAAACTTCACCGCAGCACCAGCGAGCACGGCTTGCATGGGTATCAAGACATCGTCGAGCAAGGTCGATGATGGAATCGGTTGATACCATTCCCGTCGCATCGCATAGATCGCCCCTGTGACACCGACGACGGAACCAATAACAGACTCGCGCTCGCGGATAAACTTTTCGTAGCGCCAATAGGCATCCATGCTTTTACCAAAATCGTTGATGCCGTCTTGCCGAAACACCAGCTCACCGCTCACCGCTGCGACCTGAGGGTCTGACAAGCGCGCAACCAGTAACGACAGAGCGTCTTCTGCGAGGGTTTGCCGCACGTCGGTAAACAAGAGAATCTCTGCTTGGCTGGCAGCGACCGCAGCATTCAGGCCATGCGCCTTGCCCTGCTGATGTTCAAACGACATCAATGTGACGTTCTGCGCATTATACTGGCGAACCACATCGGCCGTGTGATCCGTACAGCCATCCAACACAATGCGGATACTCAATTTATCTTTGGGATAATCCAGGGCCAGTAGATTGTCGAGTTTGGCGCCGATAAAAGCCGCACCGTTATGCACAATCACAATCACTTCAACATCAGACAGTTCTGCCCCAGAAACAGGATTCGCCGTTGGTACACGCGCAGGTGACAGTCGCGCCGCTGCCATCAACAAGACCGGGTAACCCACAAAGGTATACACCAAGAGAAAAACACTCGTAAAAAAAAGTGCTTCAATCATGCGACGCACCCAGTAGACGTTCGCGAACTTTTTCGTAACGCTGATTGCCGAGCAGGCGTTTCGCTAGCCCGGTGATACGGTACTTTGCAACCTGTCTGCGAGCAGCTTTGCTGCGAACATCCAGCAATTGAGTAACTTGCTCACTGCTTGTATTGTGAAGCACGGCATATCTGGGAACAATGCGTTGATTGGGTGACGCCATATGACCTGGACGCGATACCGCCATGGCGTGATAGCCCACATCCCACGCAATCTGCTCAACGCGCGCGTCGTAGCGACCTCCCGGTGGCGCCAGTACGGTGACCTCAGCACCTAGCGCGTCTTCAAGCCGTTTTTTGGAGCGGTCGAGTTGTTGGCGTATATCGTCGGGCTGTAACTCAGATAAATACACGTGCTCGTCGGCATGCGACTGCATCGACAACCCAGCGGCGTGCATCTCACGAACATGGTCCCAAGTGACAAAGCCCGGTTTCCC
>DOIU01000479.1 GCA_003511825.1 Gammaproteobacteria bacterium
TCACATGCGGTGCTACCAGGGCTTGCGTTTGCTTATATGCTCGGCCTACACGCCGCGACAGGCGCTTTCATCGCCGGCCTACTGTGCGCGTTGGCAACGGGTTTTTTGAAGGAAAACAGCCGTATTAAAGAAGACGCCGTCATGGGTATTGTGTTCTCAGGGATGTTCGCACTAGGTCTTGTGATGCTATCGAAAATCGAAACGGATGTGCATCTGCTGCACGTCTTGTTTGGCAATGTCCTGGGCATTCAATACGGCGATCTGTTGGAGGCTGGGAGCATCGCTGTGTTGTGCTCCATCATCATGCTCGCTAAGCGCAAAGACTTTATGCTGCTGTGCTTTGATCCTGCACACGCCAGTGTATTGGGATTACCGGTGAAGTGGCTGCACTTTGGCCTGCTCATTATGCTGTCGCTTACTATCGTTTCATCACTCAAGGCGGCCGGCATCATCCTCGTGATCGCCATGCTGATCGCACCCGGCGCCATTGGGTTCTTGTTAAGCCGGTCTTTTGACAAGATGCTGATTGTCGCCGTCAGCGCTTCGGTCTTCTCTGCCGTCGCGGGCACGTTATTGAGTTTTCATCTCGATGCCGCTACCGCCCCCTTAATCGTGGTCATTCAAGCCATTTTATTCGTGATCGCACTTTTACTTGGAAAAGCCCGCTCGACTCAAGTAGTATTTGAGCATGGTACCCAAAGCCAAGTCTGAACAGTTTCTGGCCGACCCCGATACCCAAGCGAGTTGGTTTGAACGCGTCAGGGAAGCGCACAAAACAGAAACGACCGAAGATTACGTCGAACTGATCGCGGATTTGATCGAGGTTCAACAAGAAGCGCGCCTCAGTGACTTGGCGACGCGACTGGGTGTCTCATACCCTACCGCAAGCAAAGTCGTCGCCCGACTCCAAGAAGAAGGCTACATTGAAACCCAGCCCTACCGCGCCATTTTCCTCACCAGCAGCGGTAAGAAGCTCGCCAAAAAATGCAAAGAACGGCACCAGATTGTACTGGAATTTTTAATTCGATTAGGCGTTGATGAAGCGACCGCCGAATTCGATGCCGAAGGTATTGAGCATCATATCAGCGAGCAAACACTGGAAATCATGAAGCAATTTAAGGTGCCCAATAAATCTTGAGCATCAAACGTATCAGTCGCAGTTGATACCTGGCTCTTCGGGTATTAGATCTTCGTAACGTTCGTCCGTAAGTGTGCGCAGAAAGCACACCATCGCCTCAACCTCTTCCTCAGACATTTTTCTTCCATCCTGCAACTCCGTCAATGCGATGTTTTCTGCGACTTCCGGATCACGCCATGGGGCCCCTGTTTCAGGATTCAATGTATGGATCGATCCAACGAGATAGTGATCGTAAAATGCAATCACCGTCCTCAATTCGCGAAATACGCCATTGTGCATGTAAGGCCCCGTCACCGCGATATTACGCAAGGATGGCACCTTGAATTTCCCGGTCTCCGCAGGATCATTCACACGCGGATGCATCGCCAGCCCGGTGTCCACAAAATCAGGGTCCAAGCCATTGAGTTGCCGAACCGCTGCATTCTTCGGCACACCCAGGTTGTGGTATTCATAGTTGCTGAAGGTTTCGCCGGTGCTGCCATTGGGTTTTAACTGATGGCACGTCGCGCAGTTGGTGAACTGCTGTGAGAAAAACAGCGATTTCCCGAGCGCAGCTTTCGATAGCGGGCTATACACGTACTCCCCTCGCAAGGATTTATCGTACTTTGAATTAAACGGTGCGAACGCATCTGTTTTTTCAAAGGTGCCGATACTCTCCGCCATGGCGGCATACGCCTCATCGACATCATCAAAGATTGTCTCACCAAACAACGCCTTGAACGCCGCCTCGTAGTCTTCGTTCTCGAGCAACCGATCAACAACGGATGCCTTATCAGGCATATTCATTTCAATGGGGTTGAGCGGCGGCCCTGCCGCCTGCCCTTTGAGATCCGGTTCGCGTCCATCAAGAAACTGCCCCCCGATGTAACCTTCGTAGTCGCCTTGCTGGCTATTAAACCGCGCATGCGTGCCGAAATGAAAATCAGGCGTCACCATGGCATAAGCGGCGGTGGGTGCATTGCGATCACCCAGAGAAATGCCATCATCGCCCACTGATACTGCAGGCAGCAAACCGTCTGCATCCGGTCGGTTATCAATGAACGCGTGAGCGGGATTGTGGCAAGTCGCGCAAGACTGTGTGCGATTGCGCGACAAATTCAGATCGAAAAACAAGCTCTCACCGAGCGCCTCTTTGGTTGCGAAGACCAATGATTCGGGCTCTGATCCAGATCCTGCCCCCCCACCACAAGCCGTTAACAACGCCAAACTTGCACCGACCAGCAGCGCTCGCGCAACGGCTGCCGACCCACCCGCGCCAAGCGCGCGTCCAGATGGGCGTGAAAAGCACTCATTCTGAAACACCGTATGCATATTCATACCACAACCCAGGCCGATGGTCCTACAATCTGACGTGTCGCGATGGCCTCGACGTTGTGCCTCAAGAAGATCATCGTTTTCACTGCGTTAGTCGCGACAGGTATTTTTCTATTGCTGCACACAAAGCATGTTTATAGTGTATCAATAAGTCCAATAATACGACTTGATAATCATCATGTCATCGCCTGAAAAAACGGTCAGTTAGCGCGACGAGCTCAAATTGTAAGTTGCAAATAATAATCATTATTTGTACTATATTTATTTAGATCGTAATTTTCTCATACGCAAGAGAATTGCGTGACTTAAGTTCGACAGATTTTCTCGTACGGACACCATCTCACCTGATCACATTTTGGGAGTTAGACATCCATGAAACTCAAGGTATTGACGGCCGCTATTCTCGCTGCCACGCTGATAGGCTGCAGCGACGACGATGACGACGATCC
>DOIU01000033.1 GCA_003511825.1 Gammaproteobacteria bacterium
CACGCGCTCGGCATTGGCTAAGCCCCGCCAATGCCGAGCGGTCAGGTCAAGCGCTAGCTCAGCTCACCACGTGCGGGATAGTCTTTGTCGAGCACAAAGTCTAATGCCCCCAAGATTTCCCGAAAGGCCGGGCGTGCAAACGGCATGGTACTGATCTGGCTCCAGTAGAGGGTTTGGTCCGGACGCACCAGAAACAGCCCGGGCTCACTGAATTCTGCCGGTTCTTCAATCCCGATGGAGGTCAGCCCCCGACCTGCCGAGCGGTGCAGGCCCCAATCTCGCGCCTGCTCAATACTCAGGCTGTGCCCCACATTCATCGCATCCAAACCCCAGTCGTCTTTGGCTTGTTGCGCGCGCGCTTGGGTGTCACTGCTCAACGCCAGTAGGGCCACGCCCTTGTCGGCGAATTTGGGCGCCAGTTTGTTGAGTTCCTTAAGATACGTCGCGCAGAGGGGGCAATGCAGCCCGCGGTAAAACACCAGCATGGTGAAGTTGTCGGGGGTCTGTGCAGACAGCGACCACGTGCCTTGGGATGTATCGACCACCAGCTCAGGTACGGGCTGGCGTGGCTTGAGTATGTTCATAGCGTGCCTCAGTAGCGTGTTAGTTGATGCATGACGCAACATGGGTATGAGCCCTAAACCCCGCAAAGAGTTCACCGCCACGCACAACGGCGCGGCGGGTAAGCGCGCTACGGTGTGTAGCGCGTGCGGTAGAAGAGGGCGAACAGGACGGGCACCACGATCAGCGTTAACAGCGTGGCGAAGCCCAGACCAAACATGATCGTGACGGCCATCGGCTGGAAAAACACATCCGACAACAGCGGGATCATGCCAAGTACGGTGGTCAGCGCGGCCATGGTGACCGGTCGCAGACGACTGACGGAAGCCTCTTGAATTGCCGGCAGCCAGGCGCCATGGCGCTCCTCGTGCAGCAATTTGATTTCTTCCACCAGCACAATGCCATTCTTGATCTGCATGCCGATCAAGCTGAGCACCGCCAGCAAGGCGGTAAAACTGAACGGGGAATTGGTCAGCAGTAAGCCATAGGCAACACCGATGATGGCGAGTGGCACCGTAATCCAGATCACCAACGTTTGCTTGATGGAGTTGAACATCATCACGGTGATCACGATCATGACCACGACGCCCAGCGGCACAAATTCAAACACCGCCGTGTTCGCCTCTTGTTGCGCCTCATACTCGCCGCCCCATTCGAGCGTATACCCGCGCGGTAGCGCAATGGCTTCAACCTGTGGCCGCAATTTTGTCAGCAATGCTGCCGGGTTACTGCCGGTGGCGGGGTTGGGGTCAGCCAAGATCGCCAGCGTGCGTTTGCGATCGCGGCGTTTGATGTGGGAGTCTTCCCAGTTGACGTCCAGGCGTCGCACCATCTGCCCGATGTCGACGTAGTTTTGCAACACGGGCTATAGACCTGCAATTGCAATAACTTTTCGGGTGACTCCGGCGCATCGTCGCTCAGGCGTGCCACGATGGGCAGGACATCACTGCCGTCTCGGTACAAGCCAATCGAGACCCCGCCTAGATAACCTTTGATCGCGCGGTTGAGATCGGTTTCAGAAATGCCAAGCCGGCGCATGGCGGATTCATCGTAAATGGGGTTGAGCACGCGGGTGCGCTCGTAGCAATCCTGGCGCACATTCACGGCATCGGCTTCGGCATCAAACACAGCCATGATCTGGCGACTGATGTCGCGCAAACGATCCGGGTCGGGGCCAGAGACGCGGGCTTCAATCTTGGCGGCGGTCGCGGGCCCGATGGAAATGTTGACAAATTTGACAAAGGCCTGCGGGAACTGCGTTTGCACATGTTCCCGGATTTGGTCGACGGTGGGCGCGATTTGATCATAGCGCTCCATCTCGATCATCAGTTGCGCGTATTGGTTGTAAGCCCGCTCAGGCATGTACGTCAGCTGAAAGCGCTCAGCGCCACGACCGATGGTCGCGGTCACGTTTTTCACGCCCGAAAAGCCGATGATATCCCGCTCCAGCGCTTGAATATCCTCCTCGGTGGCGCGAATGTCAGTGCCTTGCGGTAGCCAATAGTTCACCATAAACATCGGCAAGGAGCTGTCAGGAAAAAACGCCTGACGCACTTGGGTAAACGCAACCAGTGCCGAGAACAGCAAGCCGACCATCAGCACCATCGTCAGCCAGCGAAAGCGCAAACACACATTCAGCAGTTGGCGGTATGCGCGGTAAAACACACTGTCGTAGGGGTCAACGGCTTCCCCGGCGGTGGCGCTACCGGTTTCTTCGCGGAACATCAGGTAGCAAAAGAACGGCGTGAGGGACACCGCCAGCACCCAGCTCAGTAAGGGCGAAATGAACAAGACCCAAAATAGGCTGCCGGTGAACTCGCCCGACGCATCGGGTGACAGTCCGATCGGTGCAAACGCGGTAATCGCGATGATCGTTGCACCCAGCAACGGGAAGCGCGTGTTATGGACTACGCGCTTGGCCGCCTCCAGCCTTGTCATACCGCGCTTGAGGCCGATCATAACGCCTTCGGTGACAACAATGGCATTGTCAACCAGCATACCGAGGGCGATGATCAGCGCACCCAGGGAGATGCGGTGCAGCTCAATGCCATAGATGCGCATGACGATAAACGTCCCCAGAATCGTCAGCAGTAAAATGCCGCTCATCAGGATGCCTGCGCGCAGACCCATCGCAATCAATAACACCACGATCACGATACCCACGGCTTGTGCCAGGCCCACCAAGAAGTTGTTGACGGAGGACTCGACCTGCGCGGGTTGGTCATAGATGGGCGTCACATCAACACCCACAGGGCGCTGGTACTCCAGTGCCTGCAGTCGCGCGTTGATGTGCTTGCCGACGTCGACCACATTGACGCTCTCGGAGAATGAAATACCCAGCGTGAGTGCGCGCTCGCTATTAAAGCGGTAGATGTGGCTGGGTGGGTCGGCGTAGGCTTTGCGGATCGTGGCGACATCGCTGAGGTAAATCAGTTGTCCACCCTGGCTGGCGAGCAGTAAAGACCCTAGGCGCTCCGCGATATCTTGGCCCGATAAGGCTGTTGGCTTCACGCGGATATACTCGGAGGCGATGCGAATATGGCCACTGTCCTCGACCAAATTGTGTGCGGCCAGCAGTTGCTGCAGTGTCGTCAGTGACGCCCCGGACGCTTTTAGCCGCGACTGATCCACCGCGATCACCACTTCCTGGCGGCGCAGACCGCCGACGCTGACTTTGCCAACACCATCGACCAGTACCAGTTCGCGGCGCAGGTAGTCGGCGTAGTCTTCCAGTTCCTCGTAGCTGTAGTCGGGACCCGTCACGGCGAAGAACATGCCAAAGACATCACCAAAGTCATCAATGATCTGCGGCGCGCGCACACCCGGTGGCAGAGTTGCGCTCATGTCGTTGATCTTGCGCCGCATCTCGTCCCAGATTTGCGCCAGCTCTGCCTTGCGATAGATGCTCTTCATCTCGACTTCTATTTGCGACATGCCATCGCTGGAGATGGAGGTGACGGTATCCACGTAGGGCAGTTGCTGTATCGCGTCTTCGATCGGCAGCGTGACTTCTTCTTCCACCTCCGTGGCGGATGCCCCCGGATACTGGGTGGCGACAATGGCCTGTTTGATCGTAAACGCCGGGTCTTCGAGGCGGCCGAGGTCAAGAAACGCCAGCGTGCCACCGACGATCAACAACACGACCACCAGCCAACTGCTGACTTTATTGTTAATGGAATATTCGGTGAGGTTCATAGCCCGCGTTCCCGTTGCAGGGCGCGTACTGCCTGCCCCTGGCGCAATTGATTAACGCCGCTCACGACGATTTGGTCGCCATCCTGTAAACCGGATGTGATCATCAGTTGCGCGCCCTAAATGCGCGCGACTTCCACTTCGGTCTGGGTCACGCGGCTGTCGTCGTCGAGCTTCCATACCCAGCTTTTGTTCTCTTGCTCAAACACAGCGGATAGCGGCACTTGAATGCCACGCGTGCCTGCATCACGCAGGTACGCTGAGAAATCAACCACCAGATTCACCGACATGCCAGGCAGCACAGGGAATTCGTCAATCGGTGGCATGGTGAAGACCACCTTGTAGCCGCGGGTTAGCGGGTCCGGCACGCCTTCAAATTCTTTAAAGCAGGCTTTGTACGTTTGATCGGTTTGCGCCGAGAAGGTGACGACTGCGCAGACGTTCTCGGGGTTTTCGATGTTGTTACGCATTTGTTGCAGCAAGGTTTCAGGCATGGTGAAGACCACGTCGAGGTCGTCCACGTTGTGCAGTTGCAGAAACGGTTGCTGTGCTGTGATGGTCTGGAAGTTCTTGGCATCGACGCGCGCCACGATACCGTCGAACGGCGCTGTCAGCGAGGTGTAACGCAGATTGTCGGTTGCGATGGCAACGGCGGCTTGTGCCGAGCGCAAGGTGGCAGTGGCTTCATCGAGTTGCGCTTGAGTGGAGTAGGTCTTGTCAAACAGCTTTTTAATCTGGTTATACCGGGTTTTGGCCAAATCCAGCGACGCTTTGCGCTCTGCCAGGATGTGCTCAAAGTCGGTGGTGTCGAGCTTGGCCAGCAGGTCGCCTTGTTTGACGTCCATGCCCGGCGTTGCTGGTATCTCGACCAACTGGCCCGAGACGCGGAAGGACAGATTACTGCGGCGTGACGCCTCGATTTGGCCGGGGAAGGTGCGTTGTCGCAGCTGATTGTTCAGCGAGATTGTCAGGAGCTTGGCCGGGCGCACGACCGCTTCGCTGTTGGGGTCTGCGGTGGTTTACGCATCTTGGCAACCGCTCGTGATACCGAAAAGAGCGACGACGATAAGCGCGTTGATAGCTTGTTTCATAGGACGAATCAGACCGGGAATAAAGTGATATTCAGAAAGCGCCAAGATGTATCAATCTCGGCGCGGTTTGCAAGTCAAGGGCGCTGGCAACAGTATCTGACCCAGGGGAAAAGCGGCGAGCGCTTCCCTGCTGACTGCATGTGGCTCATTATGCCCCCCCAAACTGCGCTGTCAACAGACTATTCTGTGCCGTAAAAATGCACTGAGTGAGTCGCCGTTGAGTGTGGATTGGTTGAGCATAACAGGGGTGTTTGACTTGCGTTATTGCTTGGCGCTTCGAGGCCTTGCTCCCGGTGTTGTGCAATCTGATACAATGGCGTCACTGAGCATACCTGTTCCCCTCGCTTTGTGTTGACGGTCAAAGAGCGCATTTATGACAAGTGGAAAAGAGGCCACGCTGAAAAAACTCATCGAAGAGTATATGGTGATGACGGAGGCCATCGCCAATACCGGTAAAAAGGCGCGCTCGTTTAATACGGATGTCACCATCTACCGCAGTGAAATCCATCTCATTCAGCTCGTGGGAGACTACGAGCGACTCCATATCTCAGACATTGCCCGAAAGTTTGGTATCACCAAGGGCGCGGTGTCCCAGATGGTCAAGAAGCTCGAAAAGAAAGACTTGGTCATCAAGCAGCGTGACGGCACGAACCAGACGCGCATGCTGATTGCGCTGACGGCAAAAGGTGAGCGGGCGTATCATGCGCACGAGGCGTATCACCAGGCGCATGATCGCGCGATGTTCAGATTTCTTGAAGAGTTATCGGCGCGTGAACTGGCCGTGATACGCGACTTTCTCAAGCATGTCGTAGACATGACGGATACGGCGTCCTAGTACTCTGATCACCCGATACCTCGGGATTCCCAATGCGCGCAGCGTTTGGCTGCATTTGTGGCTCGTGATTTCGATGTCTATTGACACAAAAGTATAGCAGGTATACGATCACGCTGCCTCTCGCGCTAGATCTCAATGATTCTCAATTGCGTGGGGCGCTGCTTGTAACGTGATCGGAGATAGTCTGCATGGCAAAGACAAACGGGCAAGGGGGCTGGCAGGTCGGTAGTCGTTGGGCATTGACTCATCAGTCAGCGGCAAATCGCTTGCCCAGTTATCAGACGCTGCGCCATTGGGCGCTAGGGGCAATGGCGTCGGGCTTGTGGTTTGCAGCGATTGATGACGTCACTGCTGATGAACCGGCGCCGTTGAGCACGGTAACGGTCACTGCGCAGAAGGTTGAAGAAGCGTTGGAAAGCGTGCCTGCCAGCGTCACCGTGTTTACGAGTGACGTGCTTGAAGATCGGGAAATTGATTCCATTGCAGACATTGCCAACTACACCCCGAACTTTATCAGCTTTGACACGGGTATTGTGGGTCTGTGGGTGCCGTCGGTGCGCGGTATTCATGAAGACGGTGCCGGGAGCAATCCCATCGGTCTGTTTGTCGATGGCGTGCCGATCTTGACAGCGACCGGGTTTAACGACGAATTGCTGGATGTCGAACGGGTAGAAGTGCTGCGAGGACCGCAAGGTGCCCTCTATGGCAGTAACACGCAGGCAGGTGTGATCAACGTGATTTCCGCCCGCCCCGGCGACACGTTCTCGGCCAAGGCGACGGCGCGGGTGGGCGAGGACAACAAACGTCAGTTGACCGCTACCCTCAAAGGGCCTATCGCCAAAGATCAACTCTCATACAGCCTGGCGGCGTCTCACGTGGAGAAAGACGGCTACATCAAAAATGCAAACAGTGGCGACTTGGTCAACGATCGGAAATACAACTATGCCAAAGCCAGTCTGTGGTGGACGCCGTCGGCGTCTGTGGATGTGTCGTTGATTGGCAGTGTTTTGGCGTTTGATGATGGTGGGCAAACCATTGCCTTGTCTCCGGATGGGGCTGCCGCCTTTGGGCTTGACACGCCGGCCCCGAGGACGGTGGCGTCTGATCTGGACGGCTGGAACAAGTCTGCCTCAAACTCACAAGCCTTGAAAATAGACTGGCATATCAACGACTACGTGTCCTTGCAATCGTTGACGGCGCGTCGTGAATATAAAACCCGTTACCTCACGGATTTTGATTTCTCACCGTTTCAGGTGTTTCACAAAGAGTTTGATAACAGCCAGGCCAAACTTTCCAACGAACTGAAGTTGAGTTGGGTGGACGCCAAGAAGACGCTGATCGGCGGTGTGTATTACGACGATGATGACAACCAGTTCAGAGACATTGATGATGTGACGCGCCAGGTGGATCAAGACCACCGGGTCACCGCCAATACGCTGGGCGTGTTTGGCTACAGCGCCTACGCGCTGTCTGACAACATCAACGTGTCAGCAGGGTTGCGTTATGATCGCAAAACCAGTGACTACACTGATGTGCAAACAGGCGCGCGTATCGATGATGATTGGGAAGAAGTTTCTCCCCGGTTGGCCTTGGACTATACCGTGAATGATCAAGCCATGGTGTATGCCAGTGTTTCAAAAGGTTACCGATCAGGTGGGTTTAACGAGCATGCGGCTGACGGTGACCCACTGACCTACGAGGAGGAGACGCTCATCTCTTACGAGGCGGGGATCAAGTCAGACTTCTATGCGCGCCGACTCAGGCTGGGTGTTGCCGTGTATTATATGGATATTGACGATATGCATGTCAGAATCAGTAGTCAGGAAAGACCGGAATTTAACTATACCGACAATGCGGCCAGTGCCTGGTCCTCGGGGCTTGAGGCTGAGCTGGACGCGCGC
>DOIU01000528.1 GCA_003511825.1 Gammaproteobacteria bacterium
GCGCGCAGACGATTCCCGTCGCTACACGCACGCGAGTGTCACAAAGTGGACTGCCTTCGCTGCCTGAAAGCGCTCGATACTGTTATGTTATAACATAACTTTTATGCTAGACTCCTGGCGTTATTTCGCCGCACCACGCTTAGTGGCCGGCCTTCCAACTCTCGACATCACCAGGAATATATCGCTATGGCAGCTAAACTACGCCGTTTTCCCGTCCCAGCACGCACGTGCCTTGTATTATTTGCTTCCTTATCACTCTTGCTGAGCTCATGCAGTGATGGAGACGATGACGATGAACCTCATGAACATGAGCACGAATCGTAAACCTTAGGCAGACTTGTATTAACGGAGCGCGATACGAATACGGCTGCGGTGTTTGATATCCAACAACAAGCTGTCATTACCAGCTTCAACTTGCCGGGCAACGGTGCAGCACGCATCTACGCCAGCCCCGACAAACGCTACGCCGTCGTGGTTCAGCGCGATGACAATCAAGTGTCTTTTGTTGACAGCGGTGTCTACGTTGAAGACCACGGAGACCATATGCATGAGTATGCCAACGATCCGGCCATGAGCAACTTCACGCTCAGCGGCACCGCACCCACGCACTACACGCAACACAGTCCCTACGGTTTCATCTTTAATGATGGCGGCGAAGGCATTACCTCGTCGGTGGATATCTTTTCAGACAGCTCGATTGGACAAGGTAAACTGCTGGCCAGCCTGAACCTGGACAATGCCATGCACGGTGTTGCCAAATGGGCTGGCGACAAGCTGTTCGTCACGCGCCGAGATGCGTCAATCACGGATACCGTGCTGCCCGCCGAAGTTGAGCGCTACGGGTTCGACGGCACAACACTGACGTTTGAGCACCGCTACGAAGAGCAATGCCCACTGCTGCATGGCGCGGGCGCCAATGACGACTATCTGGTGTTCGGTTGCGGTGATGGCGTCCTCAGTATCGATCTCAAGGCGGCAGACTTCCCCGGGACTCACTATCCAGAAACGGCCGATTTCGGCGAGAACGACCGCATTGGCAGCGTATTCGCGCACCATGAGGCCGCTGCGCTGGTCGGTACAGTGGGTTTCCCACAGCGACGCTTGTTTACCCTGCAACCCGGTTCGGAGACTGCGATCGCTGAAATCGCGCTGCCTGATGGCACCGGTGATGTTGCGCAAGGCTTTACCTGCGAGGGCGACCGATTCTATGCACTCACGAACGACGGCCAACTGCATCTGTTCAGCACCGATGATTGGTCACTCGCGGACAGCCTGCAAGTCGTCGATCCGCTGGGTGCAGAGTCCGCCGCGCCTCAAGTCGTTTGCTCACAGATGGAAGACATGCTCTTTGTCCTCGATGTTGAGCAGCAATCGCTGATCAGCGTGAATACAAGCACTGCCTCCATCGCGAGTACAACGGCCATGACACAGCCGGTCAGCAATCTCACTTGGTTGGGTTTTGCCGACCATGAGCACGATCATTGAGGCTCACCATGAAGCGACTCATCCCGAGCCTGATACTATTGACTGCAACGGCGCCCGCCTTGGGCGCCAACGCGTTTAACCCCAATCTCAGTCTGGTCCTGGACGGCAGCTACCAGAACAGCGATGCCGCGCTGGGTGGTGGCAGTGAAGGATTCTCTCTGGGGCATACCGAACTGACGATGGACGCCAATGTGGACGATCAATTCTATGGCCGTCTCACCGCCGTGCTTGAAGACCACGGCGTGGAAACCGAAATTGGCCTGGAGGAGGCCTTTGTCGAAACCACCGGTCTGCCAAGCGGACTGCAACTGAAGCTTGGGCGCTTTCTGTCCGGCATTGGTTATCTCAACGGTCGTCACACGCATGAAGACGATTTCGCCATGCGACCGGCAGTGTATCGCGCCCTGCTCGGCTCACATTATTTTGATGACGGCGTACAACTGCAATGGCTGCTACCCACGAACATCTACTGGTTATGGCGCATTGAAGGCCTGAACGGCAAGCGGATGCTTGGCAGCACGCATGATCGCGGTCTCGGCGTCGCCACAATCTCAACCAAATTGGGGGGCGACATCAATGCATCGCACAGCTGGCA
Organism: Gammaproteobacteria bacterium; assembly: GCA_003511825.1. Classification (GTDB taxonomy): domain Bacteria; phylum Pseudomonadota; class Gammaproteobacteria; order Granulosicoccales; family Granulosicoccaceae; genus UBA7957. The sequence continues at coordinate 2,081 of DOIU01000528.1, forward strand.
GGCCGGATTCTCTTACGTGTACAACCGGCTGACCAACGTCGGGCAAGACGACGCGCATGAGCACGACCACGAAGAGGAAGAGCACGACCACGATCATGACGATCATGACGATCACGGTCACTCCCACGCCGTCAGCTACCCGGGTAAACACCTGTATATCGTTGACGGCGTTTGGAAGTGGGCGCCCAATGGCAATGCGCGCGCAAAAGCACTCAAGCTGTCTGCCGAGTATCTCTTGGCCCGCGATCCGAATCGCTACGCCACCTCTGACGACACGCAAGAGGGATGGTATGCGGCAGCGAGCTACAAGTTCGCGCCGGCCTGGCAAATCGCTGTCCGCACGGGTGCTGTCGATCTGAGCGAACCGCACGGTGATCATTTTCACGCGCAGCAATTGACCGAGTCCGATGTTTCTCTCACGTGGTCGCGCTCGCACTTCTCCAAGCTTCGGCTGATGTTCTCACACCAAGACAGCGATGATTTCGACGCCGAGGAATCACTCATTAAAATTCAATACCAAATGGTTCTGGGGGCCCACGGTGCACATGCGTATTAAAGAACTGATTGGGGGCCTCGCCCTACTGATAGCCGCCAGCAATGCGTCGGCGAAGATGTCAGTCTTTGCCTGCGAACCGGAGTGGGAGGCCTTGGTCAAATCACTCGGCGGCGACCATGTCACGACGTTTTCTGCCACCCATGCGTTTCAAGATCCACACTATATAGAAGCGCTCCCGGCCTTGATCTCAAAGCTCAATCGCGCGGATCTGCTCGTGTGCACGGGGGCTGAACTTGAGGTGGGCTGGCTGCCGCTATTACAACGCAAGTCCGGCAATCCTGACGTGCAACCGGGCCAGGCAGGCGTGTTCCTCGCTGCGGATTTTGTGAAGAAGCTTGAGGTGCCGCACGTCCACGACTGCAGCGGCGGCGATATCCATGCGGCAGGCAATCCACACGTGCACCTCGACCCACGTCGGGTACTGACGATTGCGCAGCATTTGCACGAACGCTTAATACAGCTCGACCCCAGCAATAGCGACGATTACCGCGCACAGTTTGAGCACTTCTCCGCCCGTTGGCAAAACCATATTGCACGCTGGGAGCGCAAAAGTCAGCCGCTCACAAAACTGCAAGTCATGGTACAGCATCGCAACTGGAGCTACTTGTTTGACTGGCTTGGCATACGCGAGGTCGCAGATCTGGAACCCAAACCTGGCTTGCCTCCGACCAGCCGCCATCTGCAATCTTTGGTGAAAACAGCCGGTCAGCAGATGATCGACGGCATCTTGATTGCCAATTATCAGGAAGATCGCGGTGCAAAATGGCTATCAGAGAAAATTGATCGTCCTTATGTCGCTCTGCCATTCACCCTTGGCGCGGAAGAAGATATAGAGACGCTCGCGCAATTGTTTGATCGCATCCTTGACCACTTGCTTGACATCTCGCCGCAATGAGCAGTGATCTCGCCCTGCAATTTGGCATCCTCATGCCGGCCTTTGTGGCCGGTATGGTGGTGCTGGCGAGCCATATTCCACTCGGGCGGTCGGTCTTGGCCAAGGGGATTATATTTTTTGATCTGGCCGTCGCGCAGCTGGCAGAGTTCGGCTTTGTGCTGTTCTCGTTGCTCTTCCCTGAAAACGATTTTCCCTTGGCATCCCACGTCTTTGCAACGGCCGTTGCGACACTGGGTGCGTTGATGTTGTTCGCCTTTCGCCGGATCAATGTCGAACTTCAGGAAGCGTTGATCGGCATTGTCTTTATGTTGGCCTCAACCGGCGTGGTGTTGTTGCTGTCACAGGACCCGCATGGCGGAGAGAAAATCAAATCCATGATGAGCTGGCAAATCCTTTGGATTCATTGGCAAGACTTGCTCTTACCCGCATTGGTGACCCTCGCCCTGCCACTGCTGTGGCGGCTGCTGCGCAAGATCCATGACGAACTCGCGTTCTATCCGGTCTTTGCCATCGCGATCACGATGTCGACACAGATGATTGGCATTTACTTGGTGTTTGCGAGCTTGATCCTGCCTGTGTTGGCATCACGGGGAGATACGCACCCCAATCGCCGAGCGTTTGCCTTGGGGACGGCGGGATATCTGATCGGTCTGGTGTGCTCGTCGCTGTACGACCTGCCCTCAGGCGCCGCCATCAGCTGGAGTTTGGCGCTGTGCGCATTGTGCTATGGGTTGGGCCGTAGCCTATACCGACGCTATGCTGAACAACCTGTAATGTCGAAATAAAAAAAGCGCGCCTCTAAAAAGAAAGCGCGCTTTTTGTGCATCCGGCACCGCGGCTTGGCATGCCTTTGCCGCGTAACTACCCCTTCTTCTTAACGCCCCCTTGGCGGGCTTTGAAGCGAGGGTTACTTTTACAAATAACATAAACCCGGCCGCGTCGCCTCACGACTTGGCAATCTCGATG
>DOIU01000484.1 GCA_003511825.1 Gammaproteobacteria bacterium
GGCGAAGACAAAAATCTCGACACCAACTCCGGCATTCTCTCGCTGCTGAGCAAACAAGGCGCTAACTGGGTCAAAACCGATTTGGTCCGCGGACTGTCGCGCTCAGAGGAGAACCACCAAGGCAATGGGCTGATCTTTGATCAGTCGGGCACCAAGCTCTTACTCGCAGCCGGTGGCAACACCAATATGGGCGCGCCGTCGCACAACTTTGCGATGACCACCGAGTACGCCTTGAGTGCCGCGATTCTCGAAATCGACCTGACCAAACTCGGGCCACCACCCTACGATCTGCCGACCTTGGATGACGAAGACCGTCCCGGTGTGAACGACGCCAATGATCCTTTTGGCGGCAACAACGGTAAAAACCAGGCCATGCTGATTGAAAACGGCCCCGTGCAGATATATTCCCCCGGTTTTCGCAACCCCTACGATATCGTGATGACGGAAGCCGGCCGCCTGTATACGGTGGATAACGGCCCCAATGCCGGCTGGGGCGCACCGCCACTCGGTGACTGCTCAAACACGGTGGTTGAGCCAGGCATTACACACGGCGACGGCTTGCATTATATCAGCCAACGCGGTTACTTTGGTGGGCATCCCAACCCAACACGTGGCAGTAAGGCCAATACCTTCAATGCCTCCAATCCACAAACGCCGATCCAGGGTGCTGCTAACCCGACGGAATGCCAATACCTGATGCCCGGCACCAACGGTAACGAGCTGAACGTCTTCAGCAAATCAACCAACGGTTTGGCTGAATACACCGCGTCTAATTTTAGCGGTGCCATGCAAGGCGATTTGCTGGCCGCAAGCTTTGACAAAGCCATTTGGCGGATCACCTTAAATGCCAGCGGTGACACCATGCTGTCAAAGAGCAAATTGCTCGAAAATTCCGCGATCACCCCCTTGGATGTTATTGCGCAAGGCGACCTCGATCCGTTCCCAGGCACTATTTGGGTCGCTGATTTCAACAGCAACAGCATCAATATCTTTGAGCCGGAAGACAGTGTCCAGTCCAGCGCCAACCCTAGCGCCAGCTTCGTCGCCGACTCTCAGACTGTCACTCACTCGCAAAGTATCCCTGATCAAAGCGGCGCATTGCCAGGTGCGGAAGCGACACTCACGATAGTGCCAAACTATTTTGAGAACCACCCGCTGTACATCGACGTGTCGAGCTCTGCTGAGCCGGGCGCCATGACGCTGACCAATAAGTCCACCTCTGGCCAGTGGATTCAGACCGTTGTGATTGATCTGTCCAGCGCCATCCTGCCAGACATTCTGTTCGATCCAGACGCCGTAGCCGGTGACAGCGCGGGCAAAACACTCACCAGCGACAGCGATGCCAGTCTGGTCGGTCTTGGCGAGCACACCTACGCTCAGCCGCAAGGTGAAGGCTATCGCCAGGTCAAAGTCGACTTTGAACACTTTCAACCGGATGAGTCATGGCAGTTCTCCGTCGACATTGACCCCAGCAGTATCAAGGGCTCACCACCACCGGGACCGAAAGATTCCGGCAGTATTAATGGCCTAGAGATGTCCGGCGCACGCATCACCGTGTATTTCAGCGATGGCACCATTAAGTCCAACGACTTGTTCGCCACCACACAAACCCAGACGGACTCCGAAACACACATACGTGCGCAGCAACCGTCACGCCCGAGCATCCAAGTCCTCGGTGTGCAGACACCCGGAGCTGTATCAAAAAGCGGCCAAACTGTGCGCATCACCGGATTGCCCGGCTATGAGGCACGCTTGCTCGTCGCCGAAGGCGCCTTGCACCTTGATGGGCTCGCGGGCGGCGGGTTTGAACTTGACCCGTACGAAGCCAATACGATCTTAAGTGTGGTTGAACACCGCGCAACCATCGGTGCCAACGGCATTGTGGACATTCCGATCACACTGCGTAAAACCCACGCAGACGGCGGCATTAACCATTTGTCAGCCACCTTGATCGACGCCAACGATGATACCGGGCTCGTGTCGAACACGGAAATACTTGAGTTGAACTAAGCCAAACTGGCGGCGCCGTAGCGTGTCGCCGGATTCATTAGCCATAGTTGTACTAAGCCAATTGAATAGCCATGTATAAGAATAACAACAACCTCGCAACACTTTGTCTGCTATTAGGGATTTTACTGCTGACAGCGGCCTGCTCGGGCGGCGGCGGTGGCGGCGGCTCAGACCCTGATCCTGATCCGAATCCAGAACCGCCCTGCTGCGTGGTGGAACCACCCACCGGCACCGGTGCGCTGCCTGATCGGGCAGAGCATGACAATGCGTTCGAATCCGCGCACTATGCCGGTTCTGCGGAATGCACCGTCTGCCACGACCATATTAGCGATGAAGCCGACAATGACGTGTCCATCGGTCGGGATTGGTCCGCCAGTATGATGGCCAACTCCACGCGTGACCCTTATTGGATTGCCAAAGTGGCGTCGGAGATCAATAAACACCCGCATCTTAAGGATGTCCTGAATGACACCTGCTCAACCTGCCATGCACCCATGGCAAACGACGAGGCCAAGAAATCGGGCAAGACCTTTGAAATACTGGGCGAGAACGGCTTGATCTCCGCCAGCAACGAGTACTTTAACCACACCATGGAAGGCGTGAGCTGCACCTTCTGCCACCAAATGGCCGACAACGGCCTGATGGGCACTATTGACGGCGTTTCGGGCAAGTTCTTTGTTGAACAATACGAAAACGAAGACGACCGACCTGCCTATGGTCAATACGCCGATCCTAACGGCGCCTACATGGTGGCCGTATCAAATTTTAATCCGCAGTACGGCAGCCACATCAGCACCTCTGAGTCATGTGCGGTTTGCCACGACTTGCGTACGCCTTCACTGGATGAAGAAGGCCAGCTGATTACCGATGTTGAAGAAGACTTTTTCCCTGAACAGATGGTGTATTCGGAGTGGCTGCACAGTGATTACGCCACCGGCGGCACCAAAGAAAAAACCTGCCAGAATTGTCATATGCCCAAAGCTGAAGGTGAAGTGCTGCTCGCTACCGAAGGTGGCGGGGACCCACGAACCGGGTTCTCCAAACACACCTTTCTCGGCGCCAACACGGTGATGCAAACCATCCTCAAGAACTACCGCGAGGAACTGGGCATCAGTGTAGAGCCAGAGCTGTTTGACCGTTCCATTGCATTAAACCGCGAGTTCCTGCGCACCGCCGCAGACCTCCAAATCGTGGCAACATCGCTGGAAGGCAACAAGCTGACCACCAGCATCCAGATCACCAACCAAACTGGCCACAAACTCCCAAGTGGTTACCCATCAAGGCGTGTATTTGTGCACTTCGTGGTCACCAACGCACAGAGTGAGGTGGTGTTTGAGTCGGGTAAGGTCAACAGCGACGGCAGCATTGTGGGCGTGGCCACGGACAAAGACACCAGCCAGTATGAATCGCATTACAATGTCATTACCGCTGCAGACCAAGTGCAAGTCTACGAAGCCATCATGGGAACCTCCGACGGCGACGTGACGCACACCTTGTTGCG
>DOIU01000196.1 GCA_003511825.1 Gammaproteobacteria bacterium
ATGCAAGCCCCTGCCCTGTATGCTGTTGATCCCAACGGGAGCGATCTTGCTCCTCCAGCAACAGTAGCCCCCCTCTGCCGTCATCCCGTGCATCCATGCGCGCGATGTGCAAGTGCATGAGCGCTAACAGGGCGTAGGTGCTGGGTGTTTGCCCGAGTGGGTGCTCGGCCAGCATCTGCGTCAGTCGCAGTGCCTCTGCGCACAGGTCGCGTCGCAATGCCGTCTCTGCGTGTACAGAGAGATAGCCTTCAGTGAACAAGAGATAGAAGACTTGCTGCGTGGCCGGGATGCGCGCCGCGCATTGGGTAGGGGTCAAATTTTGTATTGTTGAGGATGTGCGCAGGCTGTTGCGGGCGCGGGTTAGACGCTTATACACATTAGCTTCCGTCGTGAACAAGCGTGCCGCGATCTCGCCCACCGTCAGGCCGCAGACGGTTTTTAGCGTGAATACCAGCTGCGACGCCACAGGGATCGTGTCGTCGCAACAGAGCAATACCATACGCAGCATATCGTCTTGCACATCGTGTGACAGCCATGCGTCGGTCGACGCGGTGATGGCCGTATCCTCTGCGACGTGCTGCGCAGCCAGCCGATGCCGGCGTGACTACGTGCGCAGCGCACTCAGCAGCTGGTTCTGCGCGGCGCGAAACAGCCACGCGGATGGCTTGTCGGGCACGCCTGTGGCTGGCCAGTGCGTGAGGGCTGACATGAGCGCAGATTGCACGGCGTCTTCAATGTCGCTGAGATGCACCACCCCAAACCGCCGTGTGAGTGTGGCGACAAGCTTGCCATACTCGTGGCGAAAGAAGTGCTCGACAAGCGCGGGTGTGCTCACGAGGTGGCGATTTCCCGCACTTCCACGCTGGAGCCGGGCATACCAACACCGGGGCTCCCTTGCGCTACCCTGACCGCTTCTTCCATGCTCTCGGCCTCAACAATCATATAGCCGCCAATAACTTCCTTCACCTCCACGAAGGGGCCGTCGCTGGTATCTGTGGCCGTCACTACCTTGCCATCACCCAGCCTACCGCCCATATCGACGATGTTATCGGCGAACTGTGTTTTCCAGGCGTTAAACTTGGCGAACATTGCGTCCATCTCCGAGGGCGACGGCTCTGGGCAGCCGTTTTCCTGATTGCTGCGCTGAATGCACAAGTACTTTTTCTTTGTCATTTTGCTCTCCAAAAGAGTGAGTCGTTGGGACGCTGCGTTTATCGCAGCACCTGGAAGACGCGTGAGGGACGCCGACTTGGACACATTACCCGGATTTTTTTTCATCTGCCGCCAAAAGCCCCCATTGACCGGCTTGCCTGGCTGCGAAATACTGCCGTTTTTTGGCAGGTTCGGCCAATGCAAATGTCTCTTGTGAAGGAACCATGACGCCGTGTATCGCGCTCGTTCAACAGCGCAAGGTGGCGCATCGGGTGCACGAGTACATCCATGACCCGACGCACGCGTCTTATGGCCTGGAGGCGGCTGAGAAACTCGGCATCCCGCCCGAGCGGGTGTTTAAGACGCTCGTCGTCAGTCTCGATGCGCGCGAGTTGGCGGTGGGTCTGGTGCCGGTCTCGTCTTCGCTTAACGTAAAGCAGATGGCGCGTGCTCTGGGTGCGAAGCGCGCCGCGATGGCCGAGAAATCAGCCGTTGAGCGCAGCACGGGTTATGTCCTCGGTGGCGTCAGTCCGTTAGGCCAAAAGCGCCAGCTGCGCACCTGCATTGACAGCTCGGCGGCGCAGTTTGCGACCATTCTGGTCAGCGCGGGTCGCCGCGGGTTGGAAATCGAGTTGGCACCGGACGATCTAGTCAGCTTGCTAGGAGGGCGCTACGCCAGCCTGTGCCGTTAGTGCGTGATGCATGTGGGGACGATTTGCCGATGACTATTGAACACGTACCCTTGCAAATTCAAGCGTTACTAGCACGCTTCGGCAACACCCAGTCGGGGCGGACATAATGGCAGGTGTAGCCGTTTGGAATGCGCTGCAGGTAGTCTTGATGTTCCGGTTCCGCCTCCCAGAAATCACCCACCGGCTCCACTTCTGTGACCACCTTGCCGGGCCAGAGTCCGCTCGCGTTCACGTCAGCAATGGTATCCAGGGCGATCTGTCGCTGTTCCTCGTTGACATAATAAATGGCTGAACGATAGGACGTGCCTTGGTCATTACCCTGGCGGTTGGGTGTGGTCGGGTCATGAACTTGAAAAAAGAACTCCAGCAATTGTCGATAGCTCATTGCATTCGGGTCAAATAAAATCTCGATCCCTTCTGCATGGGTGCCATGATGACGGTAGGTGGCGTTCTCCACATCGCCGCCGGTGTAACCGACACGTGTTTGTTCGACACCGGGCATCTTGCGGATCAATTCCTGCATTCCCCAGAAACATCCGCCAGCCAGCACTGCGCGTTCTTGTGTCATTTAACTACCCTCCACTTGATCAAGATAATCCCCATAGCCTTCTGACACCATGTCGTCACGATGGATAAAGCGAAGTGAGGCTGAGTTGATGCAATAGCGTAACCCACCCAGTTCCCGTGGACCGTCGGTAAAGACATGCCCGAGATGGCTGTCACCGTGAGTGCTGCGCACCTCCGTACGGACCATACCCAGGCTCATATCGCGCAACTCGTTCACATGGTTTGGCACAATCGGCTTGCTGAAGCTTGGCCAGCCACAGCCGGAATCAAACTTATCAGTCGACGCAAACAGGGGTTCGCCGGACACGATATCCACATAGATACCCGGTTCGGTATTGCCAAGATATTTTCCTGTTCCAGGCAGTTCAGTACCGTTTTCCTGCGTCACCCGGTATTGCTCGCTACTGAGCTTGGCAATCGCATCGGCGGATTTTTCGTACTTCATGCGTTAAGACTCCGTATTCAGGGTTTTCGAGAGCGCTACGCTCCAAGCTACTCAGGGGGGAGCTGTTTTTTCAACCACCAAATCACTCTGACGCCCTATCCAGCATTTGGTTCGCCTGTTGATGCCCACGCGCCGAGTACGGAGAAAAGGCTGATGGGTTTTCAGTGAGTCTTGTTTTTCCCGATGCTCAAGGTCTGGGTTTTCGGTCGCTTAGCCGACCTGCCACCGATTTTGCGGTGCGCCCAAAGTAGCGATTGAATGCGGCGCTGAAGTTGGCCGGGTGTTTATAGCCCACTTCCCACGCTACTTGGGCGACTTGGTTGTGGCCTTGCTCCAGCAGCAGCCAGGCTTTTTGCATGCGCGCATCCAGCAGCATTTGTCGCGGGGTGGTGCCGAAGTAGCGCCGAAACGCGAGTTTGAAGTGGCTCTCGCTCAGGCCAACGCTGCGTGCGAGCCAAGCGATGGTGATGGGTTGGTCAAGCTTACCCTCAATGAGTTGTCGCGCCCGTTCCAGGCGCAGGCAGATGTCATCCCGCAAATTGGGCGCACGTGTTTGCGCGCGCTCAAACGGCTGTAATTGCTCGGCCAATAAGCTCAGTGCGTGCATGTGCAGGCTGAGACGCTGGCTGCCTTCAGGCGCGCGAGACGCGTGCAGCATGGCCTGCGCATGGGCGAGCGCGGTTGCTGAGGTGTCGTTGGTCGCCAATAGATTGGGCCCTCTGCCGCTCAGCAGGGCCTCACAGCACGGGGCATCAAAGTAGCGCCCGAGCACGTCTTCGCGCATCGCAATCCGCAGCTGCGCGACGGCTTCTCCCGATGCGTAGCGCCGCTCTCCCTGGCTCTGCTGAAAACTCGCCAGCGTGATCTGCCCGGCACGAAAATGCAGCCTCACACCATTGTAAGAGTACATCCCCGATTGCCCGTTCAGCCCAACGGTCAGCACGAGCATACGCTGTCGGTGTTGTTGCTGCGTCTCTTCGATGAGGTCTTCGTGGGGCAAATAGCGCGTATGGATGAGCGACAGCCCAGGCTCGATTTGGGTGACGTCTGAGCGACAGGCGCCCACCCGCTCGGGCAGTTGGGCCGACAGTCGCTGGCCTTCCCGCACGACGTGTCGATCGGGGTCATCCGCCTGAATGCGAAAACTCATGGGGCTAACCGGTCAGGGAAAAGCTGTTTGCAGTGTTTTTTCATCGGACAGCATAGTTCTTTATTGAAAACGCGAATCATTCTCATAATACTATTTTGGGCCTCAATTGCCAGTGCACCGCTGAGGTGTGATCTCTGAGGAACCCTGATGCCTGACCACCGAATACCGTTTCTTACACCCTGGTTGTTGCCTTGGGCCAGTCTCTCCGGCATGGCTGTCGCGGCGGAGACCGCGCCTGTTGAGCCTTTAGCACCGTTGGTCGTTGAAGCCAGCAAACAAGGCCACACGCTCGATGAAATGCCGGCCAGCGTCACTGTCTTGGAGGCGGACACGCTGGATGAAAACCGTATCCATGGGCTGAGTAGGTTGAGCCAGCGCGTGCCGGGGCTGTCATTTCAGCCGATTGGGCAGTCGAATTTGCAGCCGCCCGTGATGCGGGGGCTCAGTGCCGGGCCGACGTCCTTTTCATCGTCGGCGGTGTTGCTGGTTGACGGCGTGCCGACCCTGAGCGGATTTGGGTTTGACGACAGCTTGGTCGGCGTCGAGGCTGTGGAGGTGCTGCGTGGGCCCCAGTCCAGCTTGTTTGGTCGCAATGCACAAGCGGGTGTAATCAATGTTGTGACCCGCGTGCCAGGCGACGTGTTGCGCGCTGATGCCAGCCTCGAGATGGGTGAGCGACAACGCCAGGCCTTGCGCCTTGCGCTCGATGGCCCGCTGGTCGCGGGTGTGCTGTATGGGGGCGTTGCCGGGGATTTCACGCGTCAGGACGGGTACATTGATAACACCCACACCGGCTCAGACGAAAATGCGCGGGAGCGCGTGAGTGGGCGCGCCAGTGTGCGCTGGACACCAGGTGAGTCGACGGATATCACCTTGCGGGTGAGTCGCCGGGAGTACGACGACGGTGGTTCTGACTGGGGGCCGCTGATCGGTCCTCGTTATACCGTCGCGTCCGGCACGGAGAGTTTTGATCGCTCGGCCATCGATGCGGTGTCGTTGAATGTGACACACGCCATCACGCCAACCTTGACCCTAGAAGCCGTGACCGCGGACAGTCGCGTGCGTGATCGTGTGCGCCAAGACACCGACTTTATGCCCGCTGATGTGGTGCGACTGGCGCGGGACTATACTCTAGACAAGCTGTCGCAAGAAATCCGTTTGTCGGGGCAGTGGCGCGGCGCCGACTGGTTGGCGGGCGTGTACGCCGATCACGATGACAATGCGCTGCGTTTTTCGTTTAAGAACCCGATGCGCGAAGGGACTGTGCAAGCGGCGATGGATAATCGCGCAGTCGCCGCCTTCAGCCATTGGCGTGTGCCCTTGGCGACGCACTGGTCGCTGTCAGCAGGGGCGCGCGTGGAGCGCACGCGCGCGCAGATACGCTCTATGCTGGATGGGCAGCGCGAGGCGGACTGGACGCGCTTCAGTCCGACGCTGGCGCTGCATCACCAAGCCAGTGACCATCGCAGTGCCTACGCGAGTCTTGCGCAGGGCTACCGCGCAGGCGGTTACAACGCGTTTTCGCCCCAAGCGAACGCCTTATTTGATGCCTACGCGCCCGAGGGTGTGCTGTCTGCAGAGATAGGTTTACGACAACAATGGCCCCAGTATCAGGCCAGTCTCGCCATTGCGCTCTACTACATGGATGTGGACGATATGCAAGTGCAGCAGATTCTGGCTGACAGCGGCAGTGCTTATATTACCAATGCCGCCAAGGCGTCGTCGTCAGGCCTAGAGGTGGAGGGCAGTTACGGCGTTGCGCCGGGCTGGCGATTGCAAGGTTCGCTGGCGTTCAATCGCACGCGCTTTCGTGACTACACGCTGGGTGATGCCAATTACGATGGCAACCACAACCCCTTTGCGCCAGACGTACAGGGCAGCCTGGGCTTGCGTTATAGCCACGCGCAGGATTGGTATCTGCAGGCGAGCGTGTTGGGGAGCAGCCGCATTTACCTCGATCCGGCCAACGTGAACGAAAGTCCCGGTTATACCTTGCTGAATTTGGTCGGGGGTTGGTTTATTGGAGACGCAGAGTTGGGTTTTTATGTGAATAACGCAACGGATCGGGAGTACGATGCCGTCGGTTTTGCCTCCGGCACGACGGTGCTCTACAGCCCACCCCGCGAAGCGGGCATTCGCTTAAGCTACCACTATTGAGGGGCGGTCCGTGTCGCAATCTACGCACGCATTACAACCTTATTGGGATCTACTGCTGGCGGGTATGCAGGCCGATGTCTTGGAGGCGGCGTTAGAGACTGGCGTCCTCGATGCACTGGCGACGCCG
>DOIU01000098.1 GCA_003511825.1 Gammaproteobacteria bacterium
ATAGAAAATACCTGTGGGCTGGCGGTTTGGACACCAATAAGATCTTTATCTTTGATGTCTACTCCGATCCAGCAACACCCAAACTCTGGAAGGTGATTGACGACTTCGTCTCCGCCAGCGGAGGGGTTGTTGGCCCACACACCACGTATGCCTTGCCGGGGCGGATGATGGTCACGGCCTTGAGCAACAACCAGGACCATGGCGGGCGAAGCGCCATTGTCGAGTACTCCAATAATGGCGACTACATTGCAACCCATTGGGTGCCCACAGACGAGAATCTCAACGGTGCTGTGAAGAGCGGGAAAATCGCAGACGGCTACAACTACGACATTCGCGTTTTGCCGCGTCGCAACGCCATGTTCACATCGTCTTTCACCGGTTGGTCAAACTATATGATGGACTTTGGCAAGATGCTGCGCGACGAAGAAGCCATGAAGCGATTTGGCAATACTGTCACCGTGTGGAATCTTCACAGCCGCAAGCCGCGAAAAGTCATCGACGTACCCGGAGCGCCACTGGAGCTGCGGTGTGCCTGGCAACCCAATCACAATTGGTGCGTCACCACGACAGCGCTCACGTCCAAAATCTGGCTGATCTACGAGGACGATAAAGGCGAATGGCAGGCCAAAGCCGTTGCCGATGTGGGCGACGCCAGCAAGATACCATTGCCGGTCGATATATCACTCACCTCAGATGACAGCGGTTTGTGGGTGAATACCTTTATGGACGGCAAAACTCGCTTCTTTGACATGACAGACCCCTTTAACCCGAAGCAAGTCTACGAAAAAGTCATTGGCCGACAAGTCAATATGGCCTCGGAAAGCTGGGATGGGAAGCGGGTGTACTACACCTCATCACTGCTCTCCAATTGGGATAAAAAAGGCGAAGACAACGAGCAGTATTTAAAAGCGTACGAATGGGATGGCAAATCATTGATAGAGAAGTTTTCTATCGATTTCACTGAGCATAAGCTGGGACGTGCCCATCAAATGCGCTTCAATGCCTATAGCCTGTTTGCGAAAAACCGTCCACTTGAGGACGCGACGCGTATGGCAACACTCATACCGTCAAACGAAGCTCAGCAATAGCCAGATAGCATTTGGCGGTCGGCACTTTTCGGCCGCCTAATGCGTTACAGCGCATGCGAGCACGCATAATAAGACGCATTGGCTGGGCGACAATCATCGGCTGGGTGACCAGCGGCTCGCCAGTCTATTCGGCCGACGTAGCAGCCCCCGGCTACAGCGACTTGGGTTACACATTGGCGAGCCCGGGAAGCTATACCTTGCCCATTTTGGAACAAGCGGGCGACGGTCGTGTGCTCACCTCTACAGGCTCGCCTGTTCAACTGCACACGCTGTATGCCGGCAAATACTCTTTAATCAGTTTCATTTACAGCAATTGCAGTGATCTCAATGGCTGCCCTCTGAGTGCTTATGTGTTTTACCGCATCAAAGCCGAGATGCAGAAAAATCCTGAAATCGCTGAACGCTTACAGTTGATCAGTCTCAGCTTTGATCCAGCGAGAGACACACCGGCCGTGATGCAGCTCTATGGTAACAACTTTGGCTATGCGGGCGAGCGTGGTGATTGGCATTTTCTGACAACACAGTCCGAGAAAATGCTTTCACCAATACTGCAAGCCTACAACCAAGATCTGCAACGATACTACAGCCTCGAAGACAGCACCCGCGTCGAATACGCGCACATACTGCGGGTGTTTCTCGTCGACCCCGATGTGCAGGTGCGCAATATCTACAGCGTGGGTTTTCTGCATCCTGACATCTTATTAAACGACGTTAAAACGCTGATGTTAGAGCGAGAAGACGCCTCAAACACCAGTAACATCACAATGGTGAATGCGACCCTCTCCACACCCGGCGACGCCAAAACAGGCTACCACCAACACACGTACCAGAGCCAATCGCGTTCACTGCCGGAGCGCCAAGGTCAAGCAACCAGTCTTTTGGAAAATGCCTTGGAACCAGGACGAGGGTTACCCCCTTTGCCCGGCAACTACCGAGATTCTCTGAGTGAAGCCAAAATACGTCTGGGGCAAAAGCTGTTTTTTGACCGCCGCTTATCACTCAATGAAACTGTCTCCTGCGCCATGTGCCATGTGCCTGAACAAGGCTTTACGAGTAATGAACTTGCCACAGCTGTGGGCATCGAAGGGCGAACGGTCAGACGAAACAGTCCAAGCTTGTATAATGTCGCTTACTACGAACGCTTGTTCCACGACGGTCGCGAAACCTCCCTCGCCCAGCAAGCTTGGGGCCCCTTACTCGCACGCAACGAAATGGCTAATCCCTCTGTGGGTTTTGTGATTGATAAGCTTCACACACTCCCCGATTACACAGGGCAGTTTGAAGCCGTCTTTCACGAGGCAGCAACGATGCAGAACGTCGGCGATGCGCTCGCAGCCTACCAAGCAAGCTTAGTATCCGCAGACTCCCCGTTTGATCGCTGGCACTTCGGCGGCGAGGAACACGCCATCTCCGCACAGGCACAAACAGGGTTTGCACTCTTCTCCGGCAAAGCCGGTTGCGTCGCATGCCACACCATCACTCACGAGGACGCTCTGTTTACTGATCAGCAATTACACAACCTTGGCACCGGTTATCGAGAATCCATGCAGATCTCAGAAGCACCTCGACGAGTTGCGCTGGCACCCGGTGTGTTTGTCAACGTCGAAAACAGCATCATTGATAGCGTTTCAGAAAAACCCCCCTCAGACTTGGGTTTGTATGAGATCACACAAAATCCCGCAGATCGTTGGAAGTACCGGACACCAAGTCTGCGCAATATTGCACTAACGGCCCCCTATATGCAAAACGGCAGTTTTCAGGATCTTCGTACGGTCGTCGAGTTCTACAATCAAGGAGGTGTACCGAACGAAGAGCTAGACCCGTTAATCAAACCACTGAACCTGAACACCAAAGAAATCGATGCATTGGTCGCATTATTGGAGTCTTTGACGGGAAGCAATGTCAACCGTTTGGTGAGCGACGCTTTCGCAGCCCCAGTGGGGGATCCTTATTGATGACGCCGCACAAACGCTGCCTGTGTTATTGCACAATACCTGCATTGTTACTCGCTGTGTTGGTGCTCGTCATGGCGCCGCAAAACCACCTGCGCGCAGAAACACTCGGGGGAGACTTCACGCTCACCGACCATAACAATCAAACCTACCACTTGAGCCATAGCCGAGGCAAAGTCGTTGCCATGGTCTTTGGCTACACTACCTGCCCCGATGTCTGCCCCATGGCCTTGAGCGAGATGTCAGCGTTATTAAACGGCTTGGAGGAACAAGCCTCCGAGGTACAAGCGCTATTCATCTCGGTAGATCCCGAACGAGACAGTCTCGCCAAACTGTCGGCTTATGTGCCGTGGTTCCACCCAAACATCCTCGGCTTGACGGGCACATTGCCCGCCATTGAGGCGGTTGCCCGTCAATACCACGCTCACTTCACCTTGCACAAATCCTCCCCGACCGACACCGGCTATACGGTCGACCACAACGCCAACCTGTTTTTAATTGATCGCAAGGGCTCGCTCGCGCAGATCATCCCCTTTGGGTTACCGGTGTCTCATAAACACCAAGCCATCACCCGCTTGCTTGCCGCACCCGAGTAGTCTCGATCACGCCGATCGCGAGCCATACGGGTATAATGGCCGAGAGTTTCGTAAAACCGTGATCTCCAGTGCTTGATACCGACTTGCCAAAATTGGGCGACCAACTGCGTGTGCAGCGTCAGCGGACCTTGATCGTAATCTCCGGGCCTGCGGAAGCAGTGCGCACCCGCGCCCGGCAGGTGCTCGAGTACTTTAAAATCACACAAGCGCTGGAGGTGCCCACCCTAGAACAGCAAGGTCATGCGACTAAGCACCTACTGGGTACAGAAACGCAAGCCGTGCTGTTTGACGCCTATCGTGGTTTTGACCCCGACCTGTTTGGTGTGGTTGTGGGCACGGTCCAAGCCGGTGGCTTGTGTGTGCTGCTAACGCCACCGCTGAAGCAGTGGCCTGACTACGCCGACCCCGAACACACGCGTCTCACGGTCTACCCCATCGCGACGAGCGCCCTCAAAGGGCACTACTTGCATCGCGCAAGCCGCATGATCATCACCAACACGCAAACCATCAAAGGCCCGTCAACGACAAGCAGTTGCCGCTTGCTGCCCGTCCCTCGCAAAGACGCCTCCTGCATTCAAGACGGCCCCACACAAGACCAACTCGCAATTCTTCATACCGTCGCCACCATGACCACCAGCAACACTCCCCGTCTTCTATTGATTGATGCGGATCGTGGCCGGGGTAAGTCGGCTGTGTTGGGCATGGCTGCCGCTCAACACCTTGAAAGCGGTCTACGCGTTGTGGTCACCGCGCCCGCACGTCGCTGTGTCCACGCGGTGATCGCGCATGCCAACCAACACCCAGACTTGCAATTCTATTCACCCGACGCCTTGCTGCATGATCATCCATCGGCAGATTTGCTACTCGTCGACGAAGCGGCCGGCATCCCGCTGCCGCTACTGTGCCGCATGGCTGACATTTACCCCCGTGTGGTCTTCAGCAGTACACTCCACGGCTATGAGGGCGCGGGACGTGGCTTCGCCTTGCGTTTTCGCCAAGCGCTATCCAATAGCGGACACGCATGGCGCGCTCAAACACTCAACGCGCCCGTGCGCTATGCGCGTGAAGACCCACTAGAAGCGTTCAGTAATGACTTACTCATGCTTAACGCCCAACTACCTCCGACTCGCCCCTCAGACACTGGCGCCCCTGCTCGCTACACACTGCAAGCCTTTCCCCCTGAAACACTCCGTGAGGACGAAACGCGCTTGCGTGAGATCTTTGCGTTATTTGTACAAGCTCACTACCAGACAAAGCCGCTCGATGTGCGACACATTCTGGACGGCCCAAATTTGCATGTTTTCGGTCTGGTTTGTGATGGAAGATTGGTCGCCGCCGCGTTAGTCGCCTTTGAAGGCACAATTGATGATACTGAATTGCGCGCATCCATCGTCAAAGGTCAACGGCGCCCTGCGGGCCATTTGCTCCCACAGACCCTGGCGTATCAGCATATGGATGCAGAGTTTCTCGCGCACCGTTATGCGCGCATTGTGCGCATTGCCGTTCACCCTGAGCTGCAACGTCATGGCCTGGGTAGGCATATGCTCAAGGCCATAGAACAGCGATGCCGCAGCGAGGGCATCCATGCGATCGGTGCGCTGTTTGGCGCTCACCCGGATGTCAACCGCTTCTGGCATCAGCAAAACTACCTCAGCCTGCACCTCGGCTACCGACGCAATGCGGCCAGCGCCAGCTACTCACTGCTGGTACTCAAAACGCTCACTGACATGCCCGCACTCTGCGTCGCACTTGCGCGAGCACAGGCACGCCATCAGAGGGTGATGCAGATTCGTTCGGATGACGAGGACATCGAGGATATTGGGTCCCTGGCCTTGCCCGAGACATCGCTGCCCGCGGGCGTTGAACCCAGCGATTCACCACTGCTGGATGACATCCACCACTACGCCCGTGGATGGCGAGACTTCGAATCATCGCGCTGCGCTCTCATACACTGGGCGCGCCATGCGCCCAACGTGGATCATCTTGGCGAACCTGGGTATACCCTGTTGAGGCGCCGCGTGTTAGAAAACCAACGTTGGCAAACCGTCAGTCGTGACTTAAATCTGTCAGGTCGGCGTGAATGTGAATCAATGTTACGCAACGCACTGAGAAAAGCGTTAGAAATGAATAAAAATCAATAGCTTATAAAAAGCTATAGATTAATCTGCTCTGGCACGTCTCCTGCATAACCTTTTGTACAGAACATTCACTGTGGTGTTAGGGTACCTTCTTCGAGCCTGTCGAATGCCCAGACAACTCAGGAGTGTGCTTATCCTTTAATTCCGTTATTGCCCGGACGCTTAGTCCGGGTTTTTTTTGCCTGCCTTAAAAATCCCTGCGGCGTGAATATCTCACAATCCCAGCCCCAGCTACCTAACAGATTACCCCTGTCTTGAACCGCATACTGGCTCGCATTCGAGCATTTTAACCATTGAACGAGTCGAGATATGCGCAACTCAGCCACACACATCGCGGCCTTTGTGCAGCAAGCCGCCACGGACGCATCACGCCCATGAAACCGCGTCTCGGCGATATATTCATGTGGTTGGTGAAACTGAGCTTTCTGCTGGCGCTGACCTATGCAGCATCTGATATACCAGAGCGGCAAGATGATGCGCGGGCAGATGACAGCGAAAAAACCTCCAGCGAAACGCCATAAACGCTCCCCCCTCAACACGGCACCGATACAAGCAAGGACTCATCGAAGCCCCGTTTTGCCCTCGCGAAATCGCTGGCATCTCGTTGCTAATCTGAATACCCTTGGGTGTACAATAAACCACCGTTCAAGCCATTATGACACCTCTCGATTTTATTCTTCAGCGCGTATCCACACCTGCCAACTACCTCGATGCCCCGGCACCCAATCGCGAGCAGCTGCACACCATCCTGCAAGCAGGCACTGCAGCCCCCGACCACTGCGCCCTGCGGCCGTGGAAGTTCATCGTGATCGAAGGCGACGCACGCCATAAGCTGGGCGATGTCTTCGTGGAAGCAACGCGCCTACGCGATCCCGATTGGCCGCAAGACCGGCTTGAGATGATGCGCAAAAAGCCATTGCGCGCACCGATGATCATTGCTGTCATCGCCGATATCACACCCGATCACAACAAAGCGCCCGAGGTTGAACAGCTCTTGTCGGCAGGCGCAGCCGCGCAACAAATCCTGCTCGCCGCCACAGCAATGGGTTTTGGTGCTATTTGGCTGACAGGCCCCAATGCCAGAGATGCGCATGTGAAAGGCGCACTAGGCCTGGCAGAAAAAGACCATATCGTCGGCTTTATCTACGTCGGCACATCCAGTAAGGAGCGCATCGCCGTCAGTCGACCAGACCCGAACGACTTCTTGACCCATTGGCAGGGTTAACCATCACGCCCACACTCAACTAAGCCAGGGCAGAGCCGATAGTCCTGAGTAGCGGGCCGTGATTAACCACGCACGGCCCGTTGTCGCTATTGCTCCGGAACACCGATGCCCGTAACCCGACTCACACTGCTGTTTGTTCTGTTTGCCACCCTGGCACCAGCCACAGCGTCCGCTGCGACTTACCGTTACACCGACGAGGATGGTACGGTCTGGTTGACGAACCATAAGGCGACGCACAATGGCGCGGTCCATTACGCACCGATGGAGAGTCTGAGCCAACCGATGGCGCGCGTGAATTGCTTACCTAAAGATCACGCGGGAGCACGCGACCGAGTCACTCAGCTTGCCCCTATAGATCGGAAGAGC
>DOIU01000525.1 GCA_003511825.1 Gammaproteobacteria bacterium
TCGACGAAAGAGGGGCGATCGAGCGATGACGGACACGTCTTAAAATCCACTACGCTTCTCCGTCGTCGGAGAAAATGTCAAACAAGTCGATTGGTGCCGATTCTTCCGACAAGTGCAGGGTGTGGCGGATGTGGTCAATGTGTTCGACCATCAGGTGCTCGGCTTTGTCTGGGTCACCGGCCTCCAGTGCATCGACCAGCGCGGTGTGATCGCAGTAGGCACAGGCTGATTGCGAGGCATCCTGATACTGCGAGATGATCAGAGCCGTGCGCGAAATCAGCTGTCGCGCCACATCGGCCAGTGGTTCGTTGCCGGCCAGTGCCGCAATCCGGAAATGCACTTCGTTGGACGTGCGCAGACCCTTGCCGCGTGTTTGCGATTCGTAATAGCGTTTTTCTTCACCGATCAGCGAACGCAGATCGTTGATCTCATAGTCACTCGCGCGACCGGCAGCCATGCGTATGATGGCGCCTTCGATCACGCGCCGCGCTTCAAAGTACTGATCGACGTCGCTGACCGGGGTGGAGGTCACGCTGGCGCCGCGATTGGGTTTTATCTCAACGACACCTTCGTGCGAGAGACGCAATAACACCCGACGGATGATGGTGCGACTGACCCCGAAAATCTCGCCGAGCGCCTCTTCGGTGAGGCGCGCGCCCGGGGCCAGCTTCTGGTCCAGTATCACATCGAAAATCCTCTCATAGATCAGTTGCTCCTGGTGAGCGCTACGTTTTTCTGCTGAGGAGTTTTTGCTCACTTTTGCCATGCGAATTGTTCCAGTTTCTGGCGAAAAATGGGTCAAATCTTAGCACAGGCCGCACGTCACCGTTGGCGTAGTGAGGGCATCTCCGCTGTAGCACTCGGGTCTCAAGTCACATCATGCGCATTTTGGTAAAAATATACAACAATTACTGAAACAATAAAATATCTAAAATGTATACAATCTTATTTTAAATGTGTACATTGTTGTCCCAAGGAGTACTCCTAACCACACTGCCGGGGACAAACGATGAGCACCACCGCTGAATTGATGAATTCTCCAGACGCCACTTCCGATACACCGGACCATGAGTCAGATATCGTGTATCAGCTCGAAGACCGCCCGCCGTTGCTGGCCAGCTTTTTCGCAGCCCTGCAGCATGTGCTGGCCAGCATCGTTGGCATCGTGACCCCGCCAATCATTATCAGCAATGCACTCGGTTTGGAGGTCAGCGACGCCAGCTACATCATCAGCATGACGCTGTTTGTCTCTGGTTTGGCGACGTTTATCCAGGCGAAGCGGTTTGGACCGGTGGGTTCGGGATTGTTGGCTGTTCAGGGAACCAGCTTTGCGTTTCTGGGGCCGATTATTGGCGCGGCCATCGCTGTGAAGAATCAGGCCGATGCGCAAACCGCGCTGGCGGTGGTATTAGGTTGCGTGATGGCCGGCGCGTTTATTGAGATTATCATTAGCCGCTTCCTGCATTTGGCACAGAAAATCATCACCCCGGTGGTCACGGGTGTGGTGGTTACCCTGATCGGTCTGACTCTGATCAAGGTTGGATTGGTGAGCATGGCGGGGGGCTTTTACGTGATGAACAATGTCCCGGATGCCTTTGCCTCTTTCCGCAATCTCGGCATCGCGTTTATGGTGCTGGCGATCATCGTTACGCTCAATATGAGCAAGAACCAGTATCTGCGGATGTCCTCCATCGTGATCGGTCTGGCCGTGGGCTACGCGGTTGCTGCGGCACTCGGCATGGTGAACTTCGCCACGCTCTCCACGCTGCCGCCGTTTTTGGTGCCCGAGCCGTTGAAATACGGCATCGACTTCACCTGGGGGCGTTTATTGCCATTGGCCTCATCTACGTCATCACGGCCATCGAATCGATCGGTGACCTGACGGCGACATCGATGATTTCTAAACAACCGGTCAAAGGCCCGGTGTACATGAAGCGCATCAAGGGTGGGGTGCTGGCCGATGGTATCAATTCACTCCTAGCCGGCTTTATGAACTCCTTTCCTAACACGACCTTCAGCCAGAACAACGGTGTGATCCAGCTGACTGGTGTAGCGAGTCGCTATGTGGCTTATTTCATTGCCGCGATACTGGTGCTGATGGGGCTGTCACCGGTTCTGGCCGGTGTCTTTCGCATCATGCCTGAGCCGGCACTGGGTGGCGCGACCATCTTGATGTTCGGCACCGTCGCTGTCGCCGGCGTCAAGATCCTCTCTTCGCAAAAGCTCGGCAACCGCGAAACGCTGATCATCGCCGTTTCTCTCGGTCTGGGCCTCGGTGTTACGATGGTGCCGGAAGTCCTCGGCAAGTTTGCGCCGGCTGAAATCAAAAACGTCTTTTCCTCCGGTATTACGACCGGCGGACTCTCCGCTATTGTGTTGAATCTGCTGTTGCCGCACCGCGCGCCTGCAAGCGCCGGGGCGACGAGCAGTCAGCAATAAACAAACCGACTGCACCCGCAGCAGCGGCGCGGTACCAGAGGAAGAGATAATATGACAAGTCTGACAACCCACGTTCTCGATCAG
Organism: Gammaproteobacteria bacterium; assembly: GCA_003511825.1. GTDB lineage: Bacteria > Pseudomonadota > Gammaproteobacteria > Granulosicoccales > Granulosicoccaceae > UBA7957. The sequence continues at coordinate 2,524 of DOIU01000525.1, forward strand.
GCAAGCGGCCTGCCGGGCCGCAACATTGCCGTGGATATCCTCAAGCTCGAAGCCGGGCGGCGCATTGCGCTCGGCACCGTAAGCACCAATAGCGACGGGCGCACCGATGCCCCCTTGCTCACGAAGGCGGAACCCGGCACCTATGAGCTGGTATTCCATATCGGCGCTTACTTCCAGGCGCAGGGGCTCTCGCTGACTGAGCCGGCGTTTCTGGATGAGGTGGTGATCCGCTTCGGCTTGTCGGACAGTCACGCACACTACCACGTGCCGTTGCTTGTCTCGCCCTATGGCTATAGCGCCTACCGTGGCAGTTGAATGGTCGATGTTGTGAGCGAAGCGATCTGGATCAGACAACCACAGGCAGTCTGGAGCGGCAATGACAAGGACGCGGGCGGTGGCATTGTCGTCGAGCGTGACAAGATTGTTGAACCGGTCGCCAACGGTCAAACACCGACCAGGCCCTACAGTCAGGTTTTCGACGCGTCTGAACACGTTCTCTTGCCCGGTCTGATCAATGCGCATCACCATTTTTACCAGACCTTGACCCGCGCCTTGCCAGCGGCGATCAATAAGCGCCTGTTCCCCTGGTTGAAAACGCTTTATCCGGTGTGGGCCAGACGTGGCGAAAAACAGATGGCGGTGGCCTCGCGTCTGGCGATGGTTGAGCTGTTGATGTCCGGCTGTACCACCGCATCGGATCATCATTATCTGTTTACCGACGCACTCGGTGACGCCATCGACATTCAGCTGGACGAGGCCACCAGGCTGGGTATGCGCGTCGTACTCACACGTGGCTCGATGAGTCTCGGTCAGGATCAGGGCGGCCTGCCACCCAACAGTACGGTGCAATCGGAATCAACCATTCTCGCTGATAGCGAGCGACTGGTCTCGCAATACCATCAGAGTGGTGAAGGCGCCATGCAGCAGATTGCACTGGCGCCGTGTTCTCCTTTTTCGGTCAGCCGGGAGTTGATGAAGGAAACTGCAAGTTTGGCGAGACGCATGGGCGTTCGCCTGCATACACATTTGGCAGAAACCGCCGATGAAAATGCCTATTGTGAGCGTGAATTCGGACTGCGGCCGCTGGATTATCTTGAGGATTGCGGTTGGTTGAGCAGCGATGTGTGGCTCGCTCACGGCATCCACTTTAGCGATAGCGAGCTCAAACGTCTCGGCAAGGCCGGCACCGGAATCTGTCACTGCCCGAGTTCGAATATGATGCGGGCCTCCGGCATTTGCCGGGGTATCGAGCCTGAA
>DOIU01000224.1 GCA_003511825.1 Gammaproteobacteria bacterium
ATCTAGGCCAACACGGAATTTAATATCGGCTACTCACATCTATTCCTCGACGAAACGGCCATAGACCATACCGACGAAAGCCTGGGTCACACCACGCGCGGTCTGTACGAACCCGCTGTGGATATACTTAGCGCGCAACTCGACTGGAAATTCGACTAGGGGAGACAGACACATGACAACGCAAAAAACGCTGATTTCAGCCCTGATGGTCATCGCTCTGTCTGCGTGCAGTGATTCAAGCGACTATGACTTTGACGCCAGTCGCGAAGCTGCAGAGGAAGCCGCAGCACAGCTGCCGTCTTCAACCTTTGAAGCACAGTTTGACCCGGCAAACCAGGTGATTCCTTTTCCCAACAACTTGCTGCTGGCAGGTAGCGAGGATGGCACGCTCAATATCGGCGTTGATGACGCCAATAACTACGCGGACCCACAGGTCGCCCTGAATGCGTTGGACGGGTTCTCCACCACCGCCCCGATCACGGCGACGTTCAGCCAAGCGCTGGACGCCGAGAGCCTGATCATTGGCGAGACCGTGCGCGTGTTCGAAGTCACGACCACGGCTGAGGGGGCCACCACTGGCATAGTCGGCGAACTTGGCGCTGCTGACCTGGCCTTGGCAATACCTGCAGAAAACCCGCAAACGCTGGCGATATTGCCTCTACGTCCACTCAAGGAAAGCACCAGCTACTTAGTCGTGCTGACCAACAGCATCAACAACACCGAAGGTAGCGTGCCGGACAAAAGCGTGTCCTACCACCTTGTGTCGGGAGACACTGAGTTGACCGGCGCCACCGCCGCACTTGAGCCCGTGCGGCTGCTCACCTCAAGCTTTGAAGCCGTCGCCAGCGCCGCTGGCGTTGCCGAAGCCAATATCGTCCTCAGCTGGGCCTTTACCACGCAGTCCATTACCCCGGTCATGGATGCACTCGCGGCCAAGGCCGAGGCCAGTGCGATCACCATCATCCCTACCGCAACGCCCTCTTCCACACTGAACCCGGCGCTGACCGGCGACGCCAATGTGTACGTCGGCGCGATCACGGTGCCTTACTATCAAACGGCACCCACCACTGAAGACCCGAACGCCGCCATCAACGGCTTTATGATCGCCGAGAATGGCGGCTTTCTCACCCGTTTTAACCCGTCTCCGGCGGCGCAATCCAACCAAACAATCCCGGTGCTGTTTTCTGCACCCGCCGCCGGTGAAGCACCCGCGAGTGGTTGGCCTGTGGTGATCTTCCAGCACGGTATCACGCAAGAAAGAAGCAATATGCTCGCACTCGCCGACGGCATGGCGCGAGCAGGATTGGCGGTCATTGCAATCGATATGCCCATGCACGGGATTGTCGATACCTCCAATCCTCTGAACGCCGCCAACCCGCTGCTGGCACCCTTGGGCGCTACTGAGCGCACGTTTGGCCTCGACCTGCAAGACAACAGCACGATGGCCGCCGGCCCGGATGGCACACCTGACACGTCGGGGACGCACTTTTACAACCTTGGCAATCTCCTCAATGCCCGCGACAATCTGCGTCAGGCGGTCTCTGACTTGCTGGTGTTGCGCAACAGCTTATCGAGCATTGACGTCGTCCCCATCAACAGCGCTCAGGTCGGCTTCGTTGGCCACTCACTGGGCGGCATTGTCGGCACACCCTTCCTGGCACTCGACACCGTGGTAGGTCCGGCCTCGCTCGCCATGCCAGGTGGTGGCATTGCGCAAATGTTGGCGAATTCGGCATCCTTTGGACCGGTGATTAACGCCGGACTGGAAAGCCAAGGTGCGGCCCCGGGCAGTGATGAATACGCACGCTTTCTCACGGCCGCACAAACCGTTGTGGACAGCGGCGATCCGATCAACTTCGCGGTCACAGCGGCCGCAGCGCACCCAATTCATTTGATGGAAGTTGTCGGTGGTAGTGGCGGCAGCCTGCCCGATCAAGTGATTCCTAATGCCGTGGCGACCGCGCCTTTATCAGGCACCGAGCCCATGATTCGCGTGATGGCACTGCCACCGGTGGTGGAAACCACTGGCACCGGCGCTGCGCCTGTCAGCGGCGCCGTGCGCTTTGTGGCGGGCGGGCACGCTTCTCTGCTGAGTCCGACCGACGATGCGTTGACCACCGTTGAAATGCAAACGCAAGTCGCGACCTTTATGGCGAGCCAGGGTACGCAAATCCCCATCACGAACCCGAGCGTTATCGCAGGGGCTCAATAGTCAAAATGACAACGGGGTTGGGCGTGATGCCCACCCCGGTTTTTCAAGGAGTAGATGCATGAGAAAAATCCTGATGATTACCTGCTTGTTAGTGGTCTTATCACCGCTCGCGCAAGCACGTGACGTCGCTGGCGTCACCTTCCCCGATGAACTCTCTGCGGATGGGGGCACATTGGTGCTCAATGGCGCGGGCGTGCGCAAACGGCTAGTCGTCACGCTGTATGCCGCAGGCCTGTATCTACCAACAAGTACCCACACAGCGAGCGATGTTCTGGATCAGGACCATCCCATGTCAATATCATTGACCATACTGTCGGGCCTAGTGAACAGCAAAAAAATGGAGAAAGCAGTGCGCAAAGGGTTCAAGAACGCCACGAAGGGACAACTGACTGCACTGCAGTCGCGGATTGATCAGTTCGTGTCCGTGCTGCGTGAAGACATCAGCAAGCGCGATGCCTTCCAATTTACCTACATACCAGGCAGTGGCACGCGCGTGCTGAAAAACGGCGAAGAGAAGGCATTGATTGAGGGCGCAGATTTCAAGCGCGCCCTCTTTGGTATCTGGCTATCTGACAAACCCGTCCAGGGTAGCCTCAAAGATGATTTACTCGGCCGCTAAGGGCTTGGCAAGGCGCGCAGCAAACTGCTGCGCGCTACAAACGGCTACTTCTTCTCTGCCGATCCATCTTTGGGAAAGTCATCCACATCAATGACATTGCGCACTGCGGCTTCTGTCGTGAGCAGCAAATCGGCCTGCTCACGACTTAACTCGCCCTCAGCGACCAGCGCGTCCAACCATGCGCCCGTTTCCTGGTCGTAGCGCTTCTGGAGCCCTTTCTGACGCAGGTACTTCTCAAGAGGGTCAGCTGCAATCACCAAGTCCAGCGCGTACTCCACCTTGCCTGTCACGTCCTCGGGATCCTTGTTAATGTAGATGCCACTTGTCAGACGTTCAC
>DOIU01000452.1 GCA_003511825.1 Gammaproteobacteria bacterium
CCTGCATCCGCGATCAACCCCTGGCGGGTGAACACAGACGGCGCCAACATGGACAGTCCAAATCCACAGGTGCATTTGGACTGTCCATGTTGGCGCCGTCTGTGTTCACCCGCCAGGGGTTGATCGCGGATGCAGGTGCCATGCCTGTGCTGGAAGAGGTGGATTTTGTGATGCCTTCCGTGATGCCGCAGGTGATTAATGTCTTTTTATACGGTGGGCCATCGGAGTTGGCGGGCAACCTCACCAATATTCATCGCATTAACTCGACGTCGCAAAACGCGTATCCAGCGGATGTGTTGCGCGCGCAAAGCGATGACGATGGGCAAATCACGCCTCACGGCTTCTGGCGTGACGCCGGTGGGCAAGCCATGGAAGACATGCTGGCGGCCGGGGATATGTCGGTGTATCGCACGATTCATCGTCGCAAGAATAATACAATGGCGCACAGACCCAGTGTGTTTTCGAGCCAGAAGGGCACCCTGAACATTGAGCAAGCCCCCGGCATTGGCTCAACGCTGGCGGCTGTCCTCGAAGGGCAACGCAGTCAGCTCGACGGTTCAGCCTTACTGGGCGGCCGTAGCTTGATGGATTTGGTACTGCCGTTTATTTCCTTTGAGGGTACATCGACGGCGTTTGACCCCAACCCCGACAGCCCCTTGCCGATGCAGCTCAAAGGGCTGAGCTTGGATGAGCAATTTGACAACCCCTATACCCGCGCCGACAGCGACCATGATGCTGAGCTGCGCGCCTTGATCGACCATGTCATCGGTGCGACTGAGCAGCGCGTGCGCTTCTCTCGGGTGAACGAAGGCTTTGAGATGCGCCGGAATATGGAGCAGTTGATCGGCAATCTGCAAACCGCCGCTGAAAATGCCTTGCCGGTGGTGCCCGGTAACGTTGAGGACCCAGACATTGATCCGGCGACCCGTGAGTTACGCTACTCCGCCAATAACAGCTACAGCGCCCGCATCCGCGCGGCGGTCACCCTGGCGGTGCAAAATCCTGACTCGCTGTACATCACCGTGGGCGGCGGGCTCGGCGGATGGGACGATCATAATTCTGCACTGGAGCGCTACGAACCGCGTATGCAGCAGTTGATGGAGGCGCTGCGCGTCGCGACCAAACACATCCGCTATGCGGACACGGCGTATGGTGGCGCGCGCAGGACAGACAATATCATCATCAATGTGCACGGCGATTTTGGCCGCAATGTGAATCTGAATAACTCCGAAGGCTGGGACCACGGCAACAACCAAAATCTCTACACCTTCTGCGGCAGCGCCGTGAGGCAAGGGCAGGGCGCGGCTTTGGGCAAAATTGTCGGCAAAACAGACATTGTCGGCCCGGCTAAAGAGAACCGCCAGTTCACCGCGCCCACTGACGATAGCTATGAGGCTGAACCCATGTCCATCGCCGCCGGCGTCTATCGGTATTTTGGCGTCCAGAACCCGCAGGTACTGACACAAGACTCTGATATGAATCCTGGCGGCGATGTCGCGATTGACGAAACCGTCGCCGGTGAAACGACCCTGTACAGTTGATTAATGCCATTCAACGAAGGGTTAAAATGTGTCGCATTGTGTATACAGCGCGACACCCGCCAAGTTTTTTATTCACATGGCATGTTTATGCTTGATGACAACACAGGTTTACAGGCGATATCTAATTTTGAGATGCAGTATGCTTCATAAATAATTGAATTTATTGTAAAAATATTTCTCTATAAATTTGAGATAGAAATTTGCTGCGCTGCAGTAAGTCTTGAAATGAGCATTTTCTACGCAGGTTTCCACAGAGTTATCCACAGATTTTGTGGATAAAGTGTTGAATACTCAGTAGCCGGCTGGGTGGTGAAATTGTCAAGCGTTTTTTGTCGTCTCAGACGTGATAGCCTCAGGCACTTCCGTCAAGCTGGGCTTCAAGGGTTTCCCACCGCACATAGGCCTGCTCCAGCGCCTCGGTCACGGTTTGCAAGGTCGTTTGCGCGGCTTGAATGGCCTCGGGTGATTGCTTGAAGAAGTCGCTGTCCGCCATTTGCGCATGCAGGGCACTTTGCTGTGATTCCAGGTCTTCTATCGTCTTCGGCAGTGCGTCTAGCTCGCGCTGATCTTTGTAGCTCAGCTTCTTGCGGGGTGCGGCGGGAGACGGCGCCTTGGCGGTGGTGCTTGCACGATTTTCCGGCGCTATGGCGGGCTTAGCGGGTGCTGGATCAGGCCGCTGTCGCAGCCAATCACTGTAGCCGCCGACCCACTGGCTGATCGCGCCATCGCCGTCAAATACAAAGCATGAGGTGACAATATTGTCGAGGAACTCGCGATCGTGGCTCACGAGCAGCAATGTCCCGGCATAATCCGTGAGCAACTCTTCCAACAGTTCTAAGGTCTCGACGTCCAGGTCATTGGTTGGCTCATCCAGCACCAGCACGTTGGACGGGCGCGCAAAAATCCGCGCCAGCAGCAGACGGTTGCGCTCACCGCCCGACAATGCGTGAATCGGCGCACGCGCGCGTTCGGGGGCGAATAAGAAATCCTGCAGGTAACTGATAACGTGGCGTGACTTGCCGTTCTGCACCAAGGTGTCCGCGCCATCCACCACATTCTCTAATGCGGTTTTGTTAGGGTTGAGCGCATCGCGCAACTGATCAAAGTAAGCGATTTGTTGATGCGTGCCCGCGTCCACCGTGCCGCTGGTGGGTTGCAATTGCCCCAGCAGCAGGCGAATGAGGGTGGACTTGCCCACGCCGTTGGGGCCGAGTAAGCCAATCTTGTCACCGCGCAACACCAATGTGCTGAAGTCTTTCACGATGACCTTGTCATCAATGCGGTAGTGCAGCTGGTCGGCTTCGAGCACGACTTTGCCGGAGTTCTCGGCCATTTGCGCCGTGATGCGCGCTTTGCCAACTTGCTGGCGCCGCGCCGCATGTTCCTGGCGCAGCTTCTTCAGCGCTCGCACGCGTCCTTCATTGCGGGTACGTCGGGCCTTAATCCCCTGGCGAATCCAGGTCTCTTCTTGTGCGAGTTTTTTATCCTGCAGCGCTTGGCGTGTTTGTTCGGCCGCGAGCGCGGCCTCTTTGCCACGCAGATAGGCGGCATAGTCACCGGGCCAATCGCTGACCTGGCCGCGATCAATCTCAACAATGCGCGTGGCCAGCTTGCGCAGAAACGCGCGGTCGTGCGTGATAAACACCAGGCTGGCGCGTGCGGTTGGCAAGAAGGTTTCCAGCCAGTCGATGGCGTCCATATCCAGATGGTTGGTGGGTTCGTCCAGCAGCAGCAGATCAGGGTCGCTCACCAGCGCGCGGGCGAGCAGCACGCGCCGCTTCATGCCGCCGGATAAGGTGTCCATCGCGATGCTAGCGTCGAGCTGCATTTTGGATAAGATCTCACCGACCTTCTGGTCCAAATGCCAGGCATCTTCGGCTTCAATCCGCGCCTGCAGTGTTTCCATCTCGGGCAGTGCGGCCGTGGCGTCATCGCTCTGGGCGAGGTCGCGGTAGCGCGCCAACCATTGCCCGGCTTGGCCGAGGCCGCTGGCGACCACGTGATACACGCTGCCTTGCAAGGTGTCGGGGACTTCTTGCTCCAGGCGAGTCACGGTCAGCCCTTGTTGCTGCACGATCTCGCCCGAGTCTGCTTTGATTTCTCCGGCCAGGATTTTCAGCAGCGTGGACTTCCCCATGCCGTTGCGACCGACCAGCGCAATGCGCTCGCCCGCGCTGATCGCGAGGTTGATCTGGTCGAGTACAGGCTTGTCACCAAAACTGATGGAGACAGCGTTCAGTCGCAATAGCGCCATAAGGGGTCGGGGTCACGCCGGAGAAAACCGGCATCCTAATCGCTGCGGCCGCGCGGCGCAATCCGAGTGGCGTCGGCGGCGGTCGAATCGCGGCGCAAAAGCAGCCGGTTGGCAGCGGCTCAGCGCATGATGGAGCCGAGCACGCCGCGCACAATGCGGGTGGCCAGGCGCGAGGCAATCGAGCGCGCCATGGACTTCATAAAGGTTTCACCCACGCTTTGACGGCGCCGACCACGCGGCTTTTGCTGGGATTTCTCGGCCTCCGTCTCAGCGTGTTGCTGTGCTCGGGCTTGCAGTTTTTCGTAGGCGGATTCGCGATCAACCGCCGTGTCGTAGCGGCCCATCAGCGGGCTGGACTTGATCGCCTGCTCGCGCTCACTGCTGCTGGCCGGCCCGATGCGCGATTGCGGCGGGCAGACCAGAGTTTTTTCAACAATACCGGGGATGCCGTCTTCGCCCAGGGTGGAGACCAAGGCCTCGCCCACGCCGAGCTGGGTGATGGCGTCAACGGTCTTGAAGTTCGGGTTGGCGCGCATGGTCTCGGCCGTGGTCTTGACGGCTTTCTGGTCGCGCGGGGTAAAGGCGCGCAAAGCGTGCTGGACGCGATTGCCCAGCTGCGACAGCACGCTGTCAGGGATATCGAGCGGACTCTGGCTGATAAAATAAATACCCACGCCCTTGGAGCGAATCAGCCGGACCACGGTTTCGACCTTCTCCAGCAGCGCTTTGGGCGCGTCGTTAAACAGCAAGTGCGCCTCATCAAAAAAGAACACAAACCGAGGCTTGTCTTGGTCGCCGACCTCGGGCAGCTCCTCAAACAGTTCAGATAACAACCACAGCAAGAAGGTGGCGTATAAGCGCGGGTTTTCCATCAGCTTGTCGGCCGCGAGCACATTGATATTGCCCTGGCCGTTGTGACTGACGCGCATAAAGTCCCACAAGGATAAGGCCGGCTCACCAAAGAACAGATCCGCGCCTTGCTCTTCAATCACCAGCAATCGGCGCTGGATAGCGCCCACGCTTGCGCTGCTGACATTGCCGTATTCATCGCGGAATTGGCGGGCGTTTTCGCCGACGAACTTGAGCGTGGCCTGCAGGTCTTTGAGGTCAAGAATGAGCAAGCCTTCGTCATCGGCAAAGCGGAAGGCGATATTGAGCACACCCTCTTGGGTCTCGTTCAGATCGAGCAGTCGAGAGAGCAGGGTGGGGCCCATGTCGGAGACGGTGGCGCGCACCGGGTGACCCTTCTCGCCGTAAACATCCCAGTAGACCACGGGGTTGGCGGCGGCGGTGTAGTTGTCCATACCGATGGCACTGATGCGCTCGTCAATCTTGGGGTGCGGCTCACCCGCCTGGCCCAGGCCCGACAAATCGCCCT
>DOIU01000454.1 GCA_003511825.1 Gammaproteobacteria bacterium
CGTATGCCGGGTTAACAGCGGCAGGCTACGTGGCCATGAACACGCTGATTGGCAATATCCTTGAGCCGCGCTATATGGGCCGCGGTCTGGGGTTGTCAACCCTGGTGGTGTTTCTTTCATTGGTGTTTTGGGGGTGGGTGCTGGGTCCTGTCGGCATGCTCCTGTCCGTGCCCTTAACCATGACCTTGAAGATCGCACTGGAAAGCCGCGATGACACCCATTGGATCGCGGTCATGCTGGGCTCGGAACACGATCACTTCGACACCGATAGCACGAGCCTGCCTACTTATCGCACATGAAGGTCATCGTCTCTGACGATGGCTCAGCAACGGCGTGGCATGAGGGCTATGCTGAGTCGTATCATTCCCGGTTCGGAGCCGTCTCAGAATCGCAACTGGTTTACCTCGACAACAGCGGGCTCACAGCCCGACTCACTCGCGGCATGCCAACCCGCGTTCTGGAAATCGGCTTTGGGTTGGGTTTGAACTGTCTGCTCAGCGCCGCTTCGGCACGTCAGTGCCAGACACTGCTCCGCTATACCAGCATCGAAAAGGCATTGATTACCCAGCGAGATTGGGCGGCATTGAACTATGCTGCAGTCACGCAGATTGCGCCCGAATGCGCACCTCTGCAGGCTATGCTATCAAACCCACGCGAAAACCACTGTGTAATGCGCGACCTCAATGCGTTTACCCAGCTGACCTTGCACACCACCGACGCAACCGCGTTCGAGTTTCCCGACAAGGCCTTTGATATTGTGTACCAGGACGCGTTTAGTCCCAGTGTGAATCCCGAGTTGTGGCGCCCAGCGTTTCTTGAGCGGCTGTATCCCACCTTGGTGCCGGGAGGCGTACTCGCGACGTATTGCGTGCGCGGTGCCGTTCGGCGCGCGCTCGACAGTGCGGGTTTTATCGTGGAGAAACGTCCGGGACCGGCCGGAAAACGTGAAGTATTGGTTGCTCGACGTGCTGAATAACGGCGATGCGCCAGTGGCACGTCATCAGTGCATTGGAGCAACTGTTTAAGAGGAAGGCTCGGGGTGAAATCCGCGCGATCGCAACAGGGCGAGATGACGGGTCAGATTCTCGCGCGCGTTGGCTTCAAAGCGGCGATAAAAATAGTCTGAAAAGTAAAAGCGGGCGCGTTGCAACAGCGATTCCTGAAAACGCATTTGCCTACGATAAAATTCTCGATCACTCAGGTGCTGCTGTTCTTTGCGGACGTTCTCGCCATCCTCACGAAAGCGTTCCCAACTAAGACCGAAGCTCGACAAATCAATATCGAGCAGGATGCGCGCGTCGAGATTCTTCGGTGGCTCGTCGTGCGTGGTGCTCATGATCAAATCAGCAACCTGTTGACGAATGTTTTCCGTGAGCTGACCCTCGCTCTGTCGCAAAAACCATTCGGCGCTGCGCTGTTCGTTGTCAATCGCACCTGACTCGTATACCACATCGTGGAACCAAATCGCGAGTTCGACGGCATCGGGACAGAGCAATTGGTCGTGGACGTCGTGCAACAACGCCAGACAGTGATCAATGTGCTCATCATTGTGGTAATGGCGATGCGATTCCTGGTAGGCAGCTTGCACGGCCACGAAAACCGCGCGAGCGCGGTCGACGGCGCCTGGGCGCAGATTGCGCCGCCAAATACTCTCAAATCCTGACTGGTTCATAAATCGCATCCAGAGGAACGTCCTGCGTCAAGGTCGGGGTCAGATATCTCAGCAAATTCATAGACCTTCAACAGTATTGTACGCATAAAACTGAATTATATCCCAAGCGATTGCAGATCAACTCAGGGCTGACACGGAGTGTTAGACCGTTGGCGATTGGCACACACGACTTGTGAATCACGTCAATAATCAAGGGTATTGGTCGCTAACTGCGTATCACCTGCCAGCCGGTGATGCACCGTCCTTTCGTCAGCCGGGCACAGCGAGCGCACTCAGGCGGCGGCATCAGCTTTCAAGATTGTATGAGACCAACCGGCAGCAGATAAAACTATTTAAACTCAGTCAGTTATAATTTATTTATACGCTTGCGCGAGAGGAAGATCCGTTGCCTGCCAATGTCTACGGAGCCCACGCCAAGTTTTTGATTTTTGTTGATCTTATGGGAAAGCTATGAAAGTTACAGTGTATGGTTCGGGATACGTTGGGCTCGTTACAGGATCATTGCTAGCCGATGTCGGCAACAACGTGTTGTGCGTGGATATCGACGAGAAAAAGGTACAGGACCTTAAAAAAGGCATCGTACCCATTTTTGAGCCGGGACTTGACGATGTCATTAAGCGCAATGTAGAGGCCGATCGGCTCGATTTCACGACGGATATGGCGCGCGCTGTCGAACACAGCGAACTGCAGTTTATCGCCGTCGGTACGCCTCCGGATGAGGACGGCTCTGCTGATCTGAGCCATGTTTTGGCGGTCGCGAACACCATCGGCAAGCATATGGCCGAGAGAAAACTCATCGTCACCAAATCAACGGTCCCAGTGGGCACAGGTGACAGTGTTGAGGAAGAGATCAACCGTGTGCTGGCCGAACGCGGTCAATCAATTGCGTTCTCAGTGATTTCAAACCCCGAGTTCTTGAAAGAAGGCGCGGCGATTGAGGACTTTATGAAGCCGGATCGCATCATCGTCGGTACCGAAGACGAATACGCGATTCAGCAAATGCGTGAGCTCTATGCACCGTTTTGCCGCAATCGCGAGCGCTTAGTGTTTATGGCGCGACGCTCATCCGAGCTCACCAAATATGCCGCCAACTCATTGCTGGCCACCAAGATCAGCTTTATGAATGAGCTGTCCAACCTGGCGGACCGTCTGGGCGCCGACATCGAAGACGTCCGCATCGGCATCGGCTCCGACCCGCGCATCGGCTACCACTTTATCTACCCGGGTTGTGGTTACGGTGGTTCCTGCTTCCCGAAAGACGTGAAAGCGCTGATCGCCACCGCCTCGGCCTGCGATTACGACGCACGCTTGTTGCGCGCCGTGGAGGATGTTAACGTACAGCAGAAGCTGGTGATGTTTGACAAGCGTATG
>DOIU01000327.1 GCA_003511825.1 Gammaproteobacteria bacterium
ATCAACACCAGCGACAGCTTGAAGTCAGCGAACACCACACAAGCGATGGTCACGGCGAAAATCACCAGCGCGATGCGCAGCTTGTCGGACTGGACATCGTACTTCGGGAAACTGCGGTTGATCACGGCGAAATCATTGCCTTGATCAACGGCCCGGATGTCTTTCCAGCGCGCGTGGACCAAGAGCACGTCGCCGACACGCATGACCTCCTCTCGCAAGCCATTGCGCACGACCGACTCGTTGCGGTGAATGGCGAGCGGCGTCAGGCCATAGCTTCGGCGAATACGAAAATCACGGATGCGTTGATCGACCACGGCGCTGTCAGGCGGTACGACGACCTGCGCCAGGCCACTGCGATCCGCGTCCAAGGCTTGATACAAGGCGTCACCCGGCCTCGCACACGCCACGCCCGGCAGCGCCAGCAGCCGTGCCTCGATAGCCGTAGAACCGATCACGGCCAGCTGCGTCGGGCGGTCGATCAGTTGCTCGCGATCGGGCGAGATCAGTGGCGTGTCGGCATCCATACCGATGATATGAATCCCGTACTCAGCCTCGATGGCGCCAGTAGTTTGCCCAAGCAGCGGGCAATCGGCACCCAAGGTATACCAGCTGACGCTGCAATCGACGCCAAAGGCGGCAGACCCGGCATCCTGGGGCTGCACGCCGTCCTGCGTTCCCCGACCCGGCAATAAACGGTCACCCAGCAACACGAAATAGGCTATACCGCTGAGCACCAACAGCAGGCCCAGCGGCGTCACTGAAAACAATGAAAATTTCTCAACCCCTTGCGGCAAGAGGTCGTTGAGCAGAATCAGCGGGCCAGAACCGACCATGGTCAGCGTGCCGCCGAGAATGGCGCAAAAGCCCACCGGCATCAGGATGCGCGACACATGCACGCCACTGCGTGCGGCGATGCGGCTGGATACAGGAATAAACAGCGCCGCAGCGCCAACGTTTTGCATAAACGCAGAAATCCCGCCAACCGCAGCGCTGATCCAGGTGACCACGGACTGCGGACTCTTGCCGGCGCGGGCGAGAATGTGCGCAGCCACGCTATGCATCAGCCCCGTGCGATCCAGCGCTTCGCCAATGATCGTGATGGCGATAATGGAAATCACCGCGTTGGAAGAAAAACCGGCGAAGACCTTCTCCGGTGGCAGCACGCCTTCCATGAACGGCAAGTATGACACCAGCCCCAATGCGGCCAACACCAGCATGGCGGTCATATCCACGCGAAAACGTTCAGTGACGAAAAGCCAGACAGCCGAGGCCAGTATGGTGAGGACAACGAGAATCTGAATGTCGGGCATGCTACTCAACCTCGCAAGAAGGGCGCATTATGCGGATAACGCCAACGCTCGACAATGCAGGGCCTTACCGGCAATACCGTTCAACCCCCATCCATTCCTCTGCGAAGCCCCTTGGTCAGTCGGCAGAGAAAATGTCGTCAAGCAAATATCATTATTTTATAATATATTAAATTTCATGTTTTCCACACACAGATAAGGACGCATCCTATGCCCGCACACACTGATTTCGTTGGCACACTGTTCAGCAACGTTGACGACCCGAACAAAATTACCGTCGCTTTGACCATGGGTGTGAAAGCCCTGGAGCAAGGCCATTCAGCAACGGTGATGCTGATGGTTGACGCGGTCCATCTGGCGCGCCCCGGCAGCCTTGACGCCGTCGATATCGGCACGCCGTTTATGCCCGCAAAAGAACTCCAGGAAGCCTTCCTGACCAATGGCGGCCAAGTGGTTGTCTGCAAGGCATGCATGGTTCACAACGACGTTGCCGAGACGGAGATTGACCCGCGCTTTCTCGTGATCAACGCAGACGAGGTTGTCCCGTTGATCATGAACGCAAAAGGCAGCTTGCAACTGACGTGAGCTGGGCGGTGCGGAGGTCGATGGTGAGCCCATCGGCCTCCGCAGCAACGACAACACCGCCTTGATGTGTCGCCACGGTTGCAGCCCGTTAGCCGCCCACCCATCACAGCCGCACCATCGACCGCACGGGGTCATGGTGAATAATCCACAGAATCCGCGATCATTTCCCACAGAGTACGCCCGCCACCCTCGTTAGACTGGTTTTATGGAAGGGAGAGGCCAGTGACCGCCCCTCCCGGCGCGGACAGATCCCTAACGCATCTGCCCGATCTGCAGACAGACCTTGTTCTTTTCAGGAGACGACCGTGATCAAGCAATCCCTTATCGCCGTGGTGGCAAGCACCCTACTTTCCGCCTGCTCGGATGACGTCCACAGCGCCAACTACCCAAATCAGCAACCTTACGCGAGCGCGCAAGTGAACAGCCAAGGCTACCCGCCTGCGGGAACGTTTCGTCAACCCGGCGCCATGAGCGGGTCTTATGGCGGGTCGACATAGGGCGTCTCGGTGCCGGTGCAGCCCTCAGGCATGTCATCAACCTACGTGACGGTCCCGCGAAATTTTCAATGCCATGTCACCATCCCTGATGTGCCGACGGCATTTTGCAAAGGGCCCGGCCAACAAATTTATCACCTCGGGCAGGGACAACTGATGCAAGGGTATATCCCGCCGGAAGCCTTCGTCGACCAGTTGGTGCAGCAGGCCATGGCCTCCGGGGATGTTCGCGTCGCCAACCAGCAGGCCGTGCCTGAGATTGCGCACTACATCGCCCGCCTGGAATCACCGTTGCTCTTTAAACAAAACCAATCGGTTTACGCCTATGCGATCCATGTGGATGACGCCTCCACTGGCGAAAAAAGCGCGGCCATCTTGACGGTTCATCACATACCGAACAATGGCGCGCCGGC
>DOIU01000344.1 GCA_003511825.1 Gammaproteobacteria bacterium
AGCACCTGAAGCAGCACATTAAAGACATCAGGGTGGGCCTTCTCCACTTCGTCAAGCAAAATAACAGAATAGGGTTTACGACGCACTAACTCGGTCAGATAACCGCCTTCTTCATAGCCGACATATCCTGGAGGCGCACCAATCAACCGCGCAACGGAATGCTTCTCCATAAACTCAGACATGTCCACACGCACCATATTGTCGACTGAATCAAAGAGAAACTCCGCAAGCGTCTTGGACAGCTCTGTTTTACCCACACCGGTTGGGCCGAGAAACAAGAACGAGCCGTTAGGACGATTCGGGTCTGAGAGACCAGCACGCGATCGTCGGATGGCATTGGCAACAGACTGCACCGCCTCGTCTTGGCCGATCACATTTTCCTGCAACACTGCCTCCATGCGCAATAACTTGTCGCGCTCGCCTTCCAGCATTTTGCTCACGGGGATGCCCGTCCAACGCGACACGACATCAGCAATTTCTTCGTCGCTGACTTTATTGCGCAACAGCTGCATGTCTGTCACGTCTGTCGAAATCGCAACTTCCAGCTGCTTTTCGAGTTCAGGGATTTTTCCATACTGCAACTCCGACATACGCGTCAAATCCCCCGCGCGCCTGGCCGTTTCGAGCTCAAGACGTGCACGCTCCAACGCCTCTTTCACATGCGTGGAACCTTGCACGGCCGCTTTTTCGGCATTCCAGATTTCTTCAAGGTCCGCGTATTCTTTTTCCAGCTGCGCAATGCGCTCTTCGAGCGTTTCCAGTCGCTGCACCGAGGCCTCATCGCTCTCTTTAGCCAACGCTTCGCGCTCAATCTTCAGCTGGATGAGGCGTCGATCAAGCTTGTCCATTTCTTCTGGCTTGGAGTCAATCTCCATGCGTATCAATGACGCCGCCTCATCGACCAGATCAATCGCCTTGTCAGGTAGCTGGCGATCGGTGATGTAACGATGCGACAAGGTAACCGCCGCGACAATCGCCGGATCAGTAATGTCTACGCCATGGTGAACTTCGTACCGCTCCTTGAGACCACGCAATATGGCAATGGTGTCTTCCACGGTGGGTTCATCCACCAACACTTTCTGAAACCGTCGCTCAAGCGCCGCGTCTTTTTCAATGTACTGCCGATACTCATCCAATGTGGTAGCGCCGATACAATGCAACTCGCCGCGCGCAAGGGCGGGCTTGAGCATATTCCCTGCATCCATAGAGCCTTCGGCTTTACCTGCGCCCACCATGGTGTGAATTTCATCGATAAAGAGAATGATCTGGCCCTCCTGCTTGGACAGGTCGCTTAAGACCGCTTTCAGTCGCTCCTCGAATTCACCACGGAATTTCGCACCTGCAATCAACGCCCCCATATCGAGTGACAGCAGACGTTTACCTTTAGTACCTTCGGGTACTTCGCCATTGACAATCCGCTGTGCCAGGCCTTCCACAATGGCAGTTTTACCCACACCCGGCTCACCGATCAGGACCGGATTATTCTTGGTGCGCCGTTGCAGGACTTGTATAGAGCGACGAATTTCGCCATCGCGACCGATGACAGGATCAAGCTTGCCTTGTTCAGCACGCTCGGTGAGGTCAATGGTGTATTTCTGCAATGCTTGTCGCTGATCCTCAGCATTCGGATCATTGACGGCTTGACCGCCGCGTATGTCGTCTACGGCCGCCTCCAAGGCACTGACATTGGCGCCATTGTCGTTGAGCAGATCAGCGACACGATGCTTGCCATCTTCCAGCAAGGCGAGCACGAAGAGTTCACTTGAAATAAACTGGTCGTCGCGTTTTTGCGCGAGCTTGTCGGTGAGATTGAGCAAACGTCCAAGATCATTGGAGACATGCACTTCACCACCGACACCTTGTACTTGAGGCAATGACTCTACCGCCTTGCCCAGAGCCGATCGTAATCCATTCACATTGACGCCGGCTTGAGCCAACAGCGGCCGCACGCCGCTGCCTTGCTGATCGAGCAAAGCGACCATCAAATGCTCAGGCTCGATGAATTGGTTGTCGCGTCCGAGCGCCAGAGACTGGGCGTCTTGTATCGCGAGTTGAAACTTGCTGGTTAACTTATCCATTCTCATGCGGAATCACCCAATAAATGTGTCTGACTAAAACATTTCACTGGAAAAGATGTGGGGATGAGGGCAACGATTTCAAGCAAACGCCCAAGACACACGCGAGTATCGCTAAGCGTCAAACCAGATCAAACTTGCCATACGTCCGCAGCGCTGTCCTTGACGCCGATATGAGAAAAAACGCGGATCATTAAACGTGCACCACTGCCCACCGTACAGGCGTTTTACACCGACGCGTGCTAGCGCCTGCGTTGCCAGTAGATAGAGATCTGCAAGAAATTTGCCTTCTGTCGCCAACGGCGTAAATGCGGCTTCGCAACCTGGGTGCGACAGGAGAAAAGCGTCGCGTACATCCTCACCCACTTCAAACCGTTCAGGCCCGATGGCGGGGCCGAACCAGGCGTGAATGTCATCCCGAGCGCTTTGAAACTGCGCGACCGTGTTCTCCAGCACACCCGCGCTGAGGCCGCGCCAACCCGCATGAGCGGCCGCCACTTCCTTGTCGCTAGCGGCAAACAATACCGGCAAACAGTCTGCCGTTGGGATCAATAACACACGTCCGGCTTCGTCGGTATACACCGCGTCAGCAGGCTCAAGTCCAGTGCGCTCAGCTACGTTCAATACACGATTCCCATGTACCAGACGCACCCACTCAGGCTCTCTCGGAAGTTGCAAGTCGCTCGCCAGCTGCGCCCGATTACGCGCGACGTGATCAGCCTCGTCACCCACCGTCGTCGCCAGGTTCAAGCCGCCATAATCATCCAGGCTGTGACCGCTCAGGCGCGTGGTTTGCCAGGCATGGATCTTGGCTGATACCGGCCAATCCGCTGGAATATACGACTCAGCCATGCGTATCGCGATCCTCTCTTAACGTATCGAGTAACGTTTGCATATCACTGGGCACATCGGCCTGCCAACTCACGGTCTCGCCGCTGCGCGGATGCGTCAGCGCGAGCTTAAATGCATGCAGTGCCTGGCGCTTAAACGCACTGATCGCCGCTTGTACAGCGGCATCCGTGCGTGGCGCGAAGCGCGGTCGACCACCGTAGACGGGATCACCCAACAGTGGCAGGCCTATCGAGGCCATGTGTACGCGTATCTGATGTGTGCGGCCGGTCTCGAGCGCGACTGACAATAAGGTATGCGCACGAAACCTCTCAGCGATGCGATAGTGAGTGACAGTCGGCTTCCCCGAGTCACGCACCGCCATGCGCTTGCGATCAACGGGGTGACGACCCAATGGTCGGTCGACGCTGCCACCACTCACAGGGTTGCCATTCACCAGCGCCAAGTAGTGACGCGAGACGGTGCGCGCCTGCAGTTGTTCGACCAATAACTTGTGTGCTCGCAGGGTTTTCGCCACCACAAACAATCCAGTGGTGTCTTTGTCCAGACGATGGACAATACCTGCTCGCGGCACAGCATCCAGAGCCGGCGCGTGGTACAGCAACGCATTTTGTACCGTACCCTGCCAGTTCCCAGCGGCGGGGTGCATCACCAACCCCGCTGGCTTGTTGATGACGATAATATCAGCGTCTTCGTGAATGATATCGAGGAGAATATCCTCCGCCACCACTGGACCTGCCGCGACCTCGACGGTCGGACGCATCTCAATCGCCTCGCCGCCTGACAGGCGTGTCTTTGCTGCCAGGAAGGTGCCATCAACCAAGACGCGCTGCTCGCGAATCCACACTTGTAACCGGCTGCGAGAGTAATCAGGAAACAAGGCCGATAAAGCTTGATCGAGGCGCTTACCGGCGTATTCGTCGGGCACAATCGCACGCAAGCAGCCTGAATCAGACATGCAAGTTTCCCGATCTTAACGCCGCAAGCCCCTCACCTGCGCACGATACTTGATATACTGGAAGCTGTTGGTTCATTGATGGGCACAGATTGTATGCGATTTCGAATACCGGTGTTAGCCATTGCCGGCCTGGCTTTTCTAGTCGGTTGCGCCACTGATGGCGTGGAAGAATACGACCCTACGCGTGATTGGAGTGCCGAAAAGCTCTACCGCGAAGCCAAACGCAAACTCGAGCGGCGTGAATATCTGTCAGCCGTTGAGTACTTTGAAACACTGGAGTCTCGCTATCCGTTCGGCGAATACACACAGCAAGCCCAGCTGGATATCGCCTACGCCTATATGCAACAAGATGAGTTTGAAAACGCCATCTCGGCGGCAGACCAGTTCATCAAACTGCATCCACGCCACAAAGCCGTGGATTATGCCTACTATATCAAAGGCTTATGCAATTTTTCGCGTGGCCAATCCACCATGGAAAGGCTGTTCCCACGCGATATGTCGCGAGTAGATCAGTCGTGGTTGAAAAGTGCCTTTGCCGATTTTGACACCTTGATCAGACGCTATCCAAACAGCACGTATGTAGCAGATGCCAAACAACGCATGGTGTACCTGCGCGATCAAATGGCGCACCATGAGCTACTTACCGGTGAGTTCTACTACGGACGAGGCGCGATGGTCGCCGCCGTCAATCGCGCCAAATATCTGATTGAACACTATGATCGCACACCGTACACAGCCGATGCTCTGGCATTGATGGCCAAAGCATACACGGCCATGGGCAAATCACAGCTAGCCCAAGAGACTTTAGACATCCTAGCGCTGAATAACCCGGATCACGACGCGTTACAACCGGCCGCACTAAGCATCGACGAATAGCCTCAAACTCACTCACGGGTGCATCACCCCACCCGGTGCGGCTGTCCGTGCCGGGATAAACCCCAAGCTATTGTGCTTGGTGCGAAATTTGCTCAAATTCAGCGAACACGAATGAGGAATTTCGGGCCCGCGATACCTTGATTTGCAATTCAATCCCGGCCCGACCCGGGCATGAATTCGCAACGCACACTTTCCCAAAACAGCCAACTCAACCCCGCTGGTCAGGCGCCTGTCGCCGACTGGTACGCCTTGCGCTTGCTCAGCAATTACCGCCTGTTTTTACTGATTTGCATCACTGCCCTGTTTTACCTCAACCCACACCCGACGGTACTCGCGCAGTCTGATCAGGGGTTATTCCATACCACGTTGATTGCCTATCTGATCGCAGGCGTCATTTTTAACCATCTTATCCGCGTCAAAAAACCGGATCACGACACGCAATTTTATTTACAAGCCTACGCGGATATTGTGTGTATCACTTTTCTCATGCACGCCAGCGGCGGGATTCAAAGCGGCTTGGGGATTTTGTTGGTTGCGAACATCGCGATCATTGGCATCTTTTCAATAGCGCGCTACACCTTTTTATTTGCCGCCATCGCCACCACCGCCGTGCTAGCACAAGAGATCTACACCAACATGTCTGCTGGCGGCGAGAGCACCAGCGTCGTTAAGTCAGGCATTACAGGGATGGCGCTTTTCGCGGTTGCCTACATTACCTCCGTGGTGATCCAACGCAAGTTCCCCTACCGCGGCGAAAATGATCTCCTGCTGAAAAATGCCTTTCGGGCCGAGGAGCTCAACCGCAAAATCGTCGAAGATATGGACTCCGGCATATTGGTAATAGATAGCGAATGGCGGGTCCAGTTGATCAACGACAGCGCAGCAGTCATGCTGGGTCAATCCAAGGTTCGAGAAAAAGCAACGCTCGCGGAGCTGAGCGCAGAGTTGCAGCAAGCGTTTTTAGCCTGGAAAACAACACCGCTGGCAGGCACAAAACCTTTCCGCAATCAGCGTAATGACGCCGAACTGCTGCCGCACTTTAGCGCACTGGGCATGCACGGCACCTTGATTCATCTCGAAGACCACGGTGCTATC
>DOIU01000265.1 GCA_003511825.1 Gammaproteobacteria bacterium
TCCGATCTCGCCCTGCTCGCGCGGAATGGCGACGGCAGGTCGTACGCCCGTGTTGATCATCGGCGCCGCAACATCCTCATCGGGCGCAAACGTCAGCTGCGGCGACAAGCCGGGATCATCGGCGTCTTGTATCTGCGCAAACTCCGCGTCCGCGCACGTCGGATTATCACGCAGCTTTTGCATGCGATAGCTGGTTTCCCACCAGAGCGCCTTGAGCGTGTGCAGAGGCGCTGAGTAAAGCGACTCGCCCACTTGGTGAATCGCAACCTCCAAGCGGTCATTAATACTGCCCACAACTTGACAGGTGTCCGCCAGGCCGGCCTCAGCCAAGTGCTGCTCAACGGCAGCACGCTGATCGTTGCGCACCTGGATCACGGCACCCAACTCTTCAGCGAACAGCTGCGCTAACGCATCACCCTCGGGCAGCTGGATATCCAGCCCGGTGTTCCCGGCAAAGGCCATCTCAGCGAGCGTCGCCAGCAGACCGCCGTCGGAGCGATCGTGGTAAGCGAGGAGTAAGCCTTGCTGATTTAAGGTTTGGATGGTGTTGTAAAAGCGCTTAAGCCGATCGGCATCGTCCACATCAGGCGCGTTGTTGCCCAGTTGCCCATAGACTTGCGCCAGGGCTGAGCCGCCCAGTCGCTGCTGACCACAGGACACATCGAGCAACAGCAACGTCGTCTCGCCTTGATCGGTGCGCAATTGCGGCGTCAGCGTGTTGCGCACATCGCGCACGGCGGAGAAGGCACTGACGACCAGCGACAGCGGCGCGGTCACTGACTTGTCTTGTTCGTTATCCTGCCAGACGGTTTTCATCGACAAGCTGTCTTTGCCTACGGGAATCGCAATGCCGAGTGCCGGCGCCAGCTCCATGCCGACCGCGCGCACGGTATCAAACAACGCGGCGTCTTCACCCGGGTGGCCGGCGGCCGCCATCCAATTGGCCGACAAGCTCACGCCCGACAAGGGGCCGGTATCTGCGGCGGCGAGATTGGTGAGGGCCTCGGCCAGCGCCATGCGCCCGGATGCCGCCGGATTGATCAACGCCAGCTGCGGACGCTCACCCATACTCATGGCTTCACCGCAATAGCCCGCATAATCCGACACAGTCACAGCGACGTCGGCCACCGGCATCTGCCACGGGCCAACCAGCTGGTCGCGCGCGACCATGCCGGTGATCGAGCGGTCACCGATGGTGATCAAGAATTGTTTGCTCGCCACGCCAGGCAATTGCAAGACGCGCGCGATGGCGTCGGCGAGATCCAGGTCCTCGGTGTGGAACGGTGTCTGCGCGCCCGCCTCACGCTGGACGTCACGCTGCATCTTCGGCGGCTTGCCCAATAGCACGTCCATCGGCATATCGACCGGCGTGTTGCCAAAGTGCGCGTCGCTGACGGTCAATTGCGTGGCTTCGGTCGCTTCACCAACCACGGCATAGAGGCAGCGCTCGCGCTGGCAAATCGCCTCAAAGGTCGCCAGCCGATCTTGCGCCACCGCCACGACATAGCGCTCCTGCGCCTCGTTGCTCCAAATCGCCATCGGCGACATGCCTGGCTCGTCGTTCAGCACCTTGCGCAGCTCAAAGCGACCGCCGCGCCCAGCGTCATCCACCAGCTCGGGCAAGGCATTCGAGATACCGCCCGCCCCGACGTCGTGAATGGACAAGACCGGGCTGTCGTCAGCCAAGGCAACACAATGATCAATCACTTCTTGGCAACGCCGCTGCATCTCTGGATTCCCGCGCTGCACGGAGGCGAAATCCAAGTCTTCACAGGACTGGCCGCTGGACATGGACGACGCTGCCCCGCCACCAAGCCCGATCTGCATCGCCGGGCCGCCCAGCACCACAATCGCGGTACCATCGGGCAAGGGCTGCTTATCCACGTTGCCGGGGCGAATATTGCCCAGACCGCCGGCAATCATGATCGGCTTGTGGTATCCACGCACCTCGCTGCCACGCGGGAATGCCACCTGTTGCTCAAAGGTCCGGAAGTACCCGGCCAGATTGGGGCGGCCAAATTCGTTATTAAACGCCGCCGCGCCGATGGGACCTTCCAGCATAATGTCGCGCGCGCTGACGATGCGTTCGGGTTTGCCGTAGGGTTGCTCCCAGGGTTGCGGTAACTCGGGAATATGCAGGTTCGACACGGTAAAGCCGCACAAGCCCGCCTTGGGTTTCGCGCCATTGCCGGTCGCGCCCTCATCGCGGATTTCGCCGCCTGAACCCGTTGCCGCACCCGGGAATGGGGAAATCGCGGTCGGGTGGTTGTGGGTTTCTACTTTGATTTGAATATGAATGTCTTCGTCGTGCGCGGCGTAGACGCCAGAACCCGGCTGCGGCATAAAGCGCTTGCCCGCATGACCGGCAATGACGGCGGCATTGTCACTGTAGGCCGAGAGCACGCCCTCGGGCGCCAGCGTGTGCGTGTTGCGAATCATCGCGAACAAGGAGCGGTCCTGCGCTTCCCCGTCGACGGTCCATTCGCCATTGAAAATCTTATGCCGACAATGCTCTGAGTTCGCTTGCGCGAACATCATCAACTCCACGTCACTCGGATCACGCTGCAGGCGCTGAAAGTTCTCCACCAGGTAATCGATTTCATCGCCGGACAAGGCCAGCCCCAAGCGCATGTTCGCGGCCTCTAGGGCAGCACGTCCTTCTGCCATCACCGCGACCGTGGCCATCGCCGCCGGGGCGGTGTGCGTGAATAAGGCGGCTGCTTCGTCCACCTGTGCAATCACGGTTTCCGTCATGCGGTCGTGCATGTCGGCCGCCAGCAACGCATGTTCGTCGCGGGTAATCGGTTTGGCCGCATTGATCACGTACTGCACGCCGCGCTCCACACGCCGCACGCGGTCAAAGCCACAGTGATGCAGGATATCCGTCGCCTTTGACGACCAGGGCGAGATGGTGCCAAAGCGCGGGATCACGATCAGCGACGGTTGCTCTTCATCAACGGTCGCCGTCGGGCCGTAGCTGAGCAACTGCTTCAGGCGCGCGACATCGGCGTCGCCCAGTGGCGCCTCCGCGTCGATAAAGTGCACAAAGCGTGTGTTAATCCCTTTGAGGGTGGTGATCTGCTTTTGCAGACCTGCGGTGAGACGTTGGATACGGAAATCAGAAAGCGCGACAGAGCCGGGCAAGCTAAGCATGGAAGTCCCCGAGTAGGCAGTGGGTGCGGCAAAAGCGCAATGATAATGGATTCGCCGTCGGCAGACCAACTCCTAAGCGACACACCGCACAAGCCTCACGCTTGAAATCCTGCGGACCGGCATTATTTTTGATATACTGACTGATCTTGGGGGCGACCTGGCTTCGACGTGGGTAGCGAAACCTGAGGTGCATGTCGAGCATGTAGATTACTCGTAAAAATCATCTGCAAATTTATAGTTGCCAACGACGACAACTACGCACTCGCTGCTTAATACCCAGTAGGGTGCCATCCGACTGAAGCCGTGCTTGTGCGTTCAGATTCCGGGTGTCATCTCTCACAAGATCGCGATGGACGCTCTTCCGGGGCTGAAGCGCTAAAACCTTACCGGAATCGCCGTATGCCCTCCCTGCCTGTCGGGTAGCAGACGGTTAAATCAATAGGCAGAATAAGCATGTAGAGCCAACGGCGGAGGACTTGCGGACGCGGGTTCGATTCCCGCCGCC
>DOIU01000283.1:0-1209 GCA_003511825.1 Gammaproteobacteria bacterium
CATCTCGCCCTGACGATCATTGTAGCGCTCCTGACGAGACCGCACAGACCCTTCCACAACCGGAGACACGATCTCCAAATGCGATGGGTTGAACGCCAATGTCAGGTGGAGATTACCGTTTTTGTGGTCAATGTCTGAGGAAAAACCTTGGTGGTATTTGACATCGCCCGCCCCCATCTCCAGCAGTTTTTTGCCTTCAAACTCGGAGAAGAGGTCCGCCGGGTTTTTGCCCAGCATGTTCACCAGTACGTTTAAGCGCCCGCGGTGCGCCATGCCGACGACCAGATCTTTAAAGCCCTGCTTACAGGAACGACGCACCAGCTCATTCATAATGATGATGAGGCTCTCACCGCCTTCGAGTGAGAATCGCTTCTGGCCGACGTACTTGGAATGCAGATACTTTTCAATGCCTTCTGCGCTGGTCAGCTGCTGCAATAACCACTTTTGGCGTTTGGGTGACAGCTTGGGTTTTGAGCCAACGCTTTCGATGCGCTGAATCAGGAAATCTTTCATCAGCGTATGGTTCACATACATGAACTCATAGCCAGTGGAGCCACAGTAGCATCGCTCCAGGTGCGCAATGATGTCGCGCAACGGCACTTGATCGGCGATGCCGTGCAAACCGGAGGTATCAAAGACAGTATCCAGATCTGCGCTTGAGAGACTGTTTTCTTCCAGCTTCACTTCGCGCACGGCCGCTGTCGTATCGCGCCCCAAGGGGTCGATATCGGCTAACTGGTGTCCACGCACGCGATAGTTATTGATCAGCTGGGTCACGTGAATTTGCTTCAGTGAATGGCTATAAGACGCGTCCATGGACGGACCGCGCTGACGTTGGCCACTGTAGCGAGTCAGCTTATAGAAGTAGTCGCGCACATCCGAGTGCGGAATATCACTGCCGGTTTCACCAGATCGCGGCAGCTGATCAAAGTACTCACGCCACTGCTCGGATACCGAATTAGGGTTTTTCAGGTAGTTTTCGTATTGCTCTTCCAGATAGTCGTTCCCCACCGCAAGAAGGGAGGACGCTCGCAAGGCTTTCATTGTTCCCATAGTTTTGATCCGGTGTTCAGTCGGTTAATCAGTAGTCTATACGCTGTACAGATTTTTGCGTCAGCATCGGCGCTGGAGACGAGCAAAAATCAGCGATTGACGGAAAATACAGTTGATCGCGCTCGGATTGGCGGTGACGAAAAAAGAAAGGAAGCG
>DOIU01000283.1:1550-11876 GCA_003511825.1 Gammaproteobacteria bacterium
GGAAGCGTGCGTTCCGTCGAGCAAAGCGGGAGGTGCTGAAGAGAGAGTTGGCGTGCAACAGCGTGGGGCCGTCCAGACGGACACGTGCACCTGTCCTGATGGACGAGGATACTATCCGGCCAACCAGACAGCTCGGCTCCTGCTTTCACATGCTGCTCCAGCGTTCTTGTCTCAACTAGCTACGCATAAGGTGTATCCGGGGTTCCAATCGAAAACGCATCGCTTTTCGCCAACGCTGATTGTGATACAACTTAGTATTATTAATAGTTATAAGTTTGTTCTTGTGTGTGGCTCGGGAGCCAGCCGACTGTATGGATTTGCGACGAGCCGGGCGGCGATACTTTACATTAAATTCGCTGCTATGCCTACAGGACGTACGAAGATGCGTGCTTTTTTTTAATGCGTGGCGAACACGCGCCCCAATAAGGCGCACGGCGCGCACGCAGGGGCACTATATTTTGGCTTTTTGGCACGCCTCGTAAGCCGTCATTTGTTCTTCAGTGGCAGCTAGCTGATGGCGTGCTTTCCAATCCGTATACGGCATGCCATACACAGCGGCTTGCGCGTCGGCATATGCCATCTCGAGACCACGCTCTTCAGCGGCTTTTTTATACCACTTGGACAAGCAGTTCCGACAAAAGCCCGCCAGGATCATCAAATCAATATTTTGTACATCGGTACGCTCTTGCAAGTGGCCTACAAGGCGACGAAACGCAGCGGCTTCAAGTTCTGTTTGGGTGGTCTTGTCCATCATGATCTCCTGGTGACAACGCGGCAGGGAAAACCTCAGCCAGCAGCAGTATAGCGTGATGGGATAGAATTACAGAATCTCAACCACAACACTCTGGTACCGCAGCTATGCAAGCCGCCCTTCTGATGATCGCACTGGGCTCTGTCGCCTACTTTTGGTGGTCCAGCGCAGGCGTTCACGAACGCGTGATGCACACGGCCAAACTGGCATGCCAAAAAGCCGATATGCAGCTGCTCGATGCTACCGTGGCCCTGCGTAAGCTACGCTTGCAACGCGATGAGCAAGGGCGTCTGCGCTTGGCGCGGCTTTATGAGTTTGAGTTTTCGCACAACGGCCTCGACCGCCACGAGGGCTATATTGTCACCCTGGCTGAACGCATCTACCAAGTGCATCTGTATCTGCCGGATGACCATCCTCTAGCCGACCAGACACCCACGCAGCATTGATAGACCAATAATGGTGCGAAAATCCGACGTGCTGGGGCAATTGCGCTATGATTAGCGCATTGAACAACAATTGGAGATGTGTGGAATGAAGTGCCCCTGTGGCTTAGACAGTGAGTACCAAAGCTGTTGCGAGCCTCTTATCAACGGTAGCGTAAAACCCGAGCGTGCCGAGCAACTGATGCGAGCACGCTACACCGCACACACCCTTGCGAACATCGATTACATCGTCGCGACCCATCACCCACACAAACGCGACGACGTGGATACCGAACAAACCCGAGCCTGGGCGGAAAAATCAGAGTGGCTGGCCTTTGCAATCAATGCTGTCGATGCCGGTGGACCCGATGATGACACCGGACACATCGAATTCACAGCGAGCTATCGCGACCCTCGCGGTACTCGCCATGTCCATCATGAACTGAGCGAATTCCGCAAGCTCGATGGCGAGTGGTATTTCTACGACGCCAAAATGCCCAACATCGCGCAGTTTCGTCGCGAGCAATCCAAAGTCGGCCGCAATGATCCCTGCTTTTGTGGCAGCGGTAAAAAGTATAAAAAGTGCTGCGGTAGAGCAGCCTGATAACAATCCAACGCTGATCGCGACACAGTGTGTCTATGCCTGTGCGCCTCAGTATTAACAGCGGTGCAACGCCACATGATCGTGGGAGAAGGTGAAAATGGTCGATAAACCCTGGCTACAGTCTTACCCTGACACTATTCGCGCGGAGATTGACTACAGACAATACAACTCTGTAGCTGCGTTTTTCTCCCACAGTGCAAAAACCTATGCAGAACGCCCCGCCTTCACCAATATGGGAAAGACGCTGACGTTCTCGGAAATCGACCAACTCAGCGATCAATTCGCGCGATGGCTGCAGCACAGCGCCAAGCTCAACAAAGGCGATCGCATCGCCATCATGATGCCGAACCTGCTGCAGTTCCCGATTGTCTTGTTTGGGGCACTGCGCGCCGGGCTGATCGTCGTCAATACCAATCCGCTATACACCGACCGCGAACTCAAGCACCAACTCAAAGACTCCGGTGCACGCGCCATTGTGATCGTTGAGGCCTTCGCTCACACGCTGGCCGATGTGATTGAAGATACGGGTGTCGAGACCGTGGTGACGACGCGATTTGGCGACATGCTGGGGTTGCTGAAGGGCAGCTTGGTGAACTTTGTGGTGCGACACGTGAAGAAAATGGTGCCGCCCTTTTCACTGCCGCAAGCGGTCAGCCTGAAGTCAGTACTCGAGACCGGAGCCACGCTGCCCGCTCTGCAGGATCCGGGCATCGAGATTGAGGATGTCGCCTTTCTGCAGTACACCGGCGGCACAACCGGACTTGCAAAAGGCGCAATGCTCACCAATGCAAACCTATTGGCAAATACTGCGCAAGCCAAGGAATGGATCAGCATGGTGGACCTCAAGCCCGGCCATGAGGTGATCGTCACGGCCCTGCCGCTCTACCATATCTTCGCCTTAACCGCGAATTGCCTGACGTTTGTCATGCTCGGCGCCGAAAACGTTCTGATCACCAATCCCCGTGACTTGCCGCAGTTCATCAAGACCTTAAAGGGCTGCAAGATGTCGGTCATTACTGGCGTGAACACACTGTTCAACGCCTTACTCAATACACCGGGTATCGAAACAGTGGACTTTTCTCACCTGAAAGTCACACTCGGTGGCGGCATGGCGGTACAGCGCGCGGTAGCGGACAAATGGCAGCAAGTGACTGGGTCAACACTGGTTGAGGCCTACGGCCTGACAGAGGCGTCGCCAGCCGTGTGCATTAACCCACTTGACCTGAAAGAATACAACGGCGCAATTGGCTTACCCATCTCTTCCACCGAGTGCGCCATTAAAGATGAAGCAGGCAACGATCTGCCTACTGGCGAACGCGGCGAGTTGTGCGTACGCGGCCCGCAAGTCATGAAGGGCTACTGGAAACGTGAGGATGCCACCGCCGAAGCCATCGATAGCGACGGTTGGCTGCACACCGGCGATGTCGCCATCATGGATGAAAATGGCTTTGTTCGCATCGTGGATCGCCTGAAAGATATGATTCTGGTCTCGGGCTTTAATGTCTATCCCAACGAGATTGAAGACGTGCTCGCGATGCACCCCGGTGTGCTAGAAGTCGGCGCCATCGGCGTACCTGACGAACATTCAGGCGAAGTCGTGAAAGTTGTACTGGTGCGCAGCGACCCCAATCTCACCGAAGAGGATGTGCGCGCCCACTGCAAAGAAAACCTCACCGGCTACAAGCGACCGAAGATCATTCAGTTTGTTGACGAACTGCCCAAGACCACCGTGGGTAAGATTCTGCGTCGTGAACTGCGGGACAGTTGATGCCATTTGAGACCTTAATCAGCGCACCCGAGCTGGATGCACTTCGCCGAGAGCCCGGGGCGTTGTGCATCGTTGATTGCCGCTTTGATCTCGCCAATCCGGAGGCCGGCGCGACGCTGTGGCGCGAGAGCCATCTGCCAAACGCGGTTTACGCGCACCTGGACAACGATCTGTCTTCACCGATCGTGCCGGGCGAGACGGGCAGGCACCCACTGCCTGACCCCGACGCCTTGATTGCCTGGCTGCGCAGTCAGGGGGTTAGTGACGATACGCAGATCGTGGCGTATGACGATTGTAACGGCGGCATGGCGGCACGTTTGTGGTGGCTGAGCCGCTGGATGGGTCATGCCGCGTGCGCGGTCTTGGACGGCGGTATGCAAGCTTGGGAGGCGCGCTACCCGCTAACGGATCGCAAGCCAACACCCAAGCCCGGCGGCAACTTGAGTCGTCAGTCGTCGCTACTGGCTTGCCTCAGCACCGCTGATGTTGTCGAGTCAGAGGACCTGATCCTGGTTGACGCGCGCACGCTGGCTCGGTTTCGGGGAGACGAAGAACCCATTGACCCCGTGGCCGGGCATATTCCCGGCGCCATCTGCCTGCCCTTAATTGACAATACCGGCGAAAACGGCCACTTTCGCAGTCAAACGCAGCTGCGGCAACGCTATACGGATGCATTGGCACCTTATGCTGACAAAACACCTGTCATGTACTGCGGATCCGGGGTGACTGCTGCACACAATGTGCTGGCCATGTGTCACGCCGGGATGCCGGCGCCCGCGCTCTATGCGGATTCATGGAGCGGCTGGATTACAGACCCTCATCGTCCGCTAGCGTAAATCACCCCGCAAATCCGCCACTCGCGCCTGCAGAGCGGCAAGATCCAGCGCATCGAGTGCGATGGGTGGGTCAATCACCAGACCAATGCGGGCAAACAGCTTACGCGGCAAACGGACACGGTGAGAACGGCTGAACATGCTGCCCCACAGGTTCTGCAAGGCGACGGGGATAACGGGAACCGAGTGCGTCTCAACCAATCGCACCACGCCTTCACGAAATGGATTCATATCGCCGTCGCGCGTAATCTGACCCTCAGGAAAGATCACCAGCAGATCGCCATCGTCCAGCGCCTGCTGCATCGCAACCCAAGCTTTGGCCAGTGTCTCGGGGCATTCTTTTTTAGAGGCAATGGGTATCGTCTTCGCCGCTTTAAAGATGTAATGCAAAAACGGGATGCGGTAAATGCGATGATCCATCACAAATCTCACCGGACGACGCACCGAACCACCAACAATGAGGGGATCAACAAAGCTGACGTGATTACTGGCGAGAATAGCCGGCCCTTCTTCAGGCACGTTTTCAAGACCGCTCACCTTCACGCGGTAGATCGTGTGAATCAGCAGCCAAGTGACAAAGCGCATCAGAAACTCTGGCACCAGCGTAAAGATATACAGCGCGACGACGGCGTTGAATACAGCGATCAGCAAGAACAGCTGGCTGATCGACATGCCCGCACCCAGCAAAACAATGGCGAGTATGGCCGAGAGCACCATCAGCAGGGCATTGAGGATATTGTTCGCCGCAATGATCCGCGAACGATTCTCCTCACGCGTGCGTTGTTGAATCAACGCGTATAAGGGCACGATGTAAAAACCGCCAAACATCCCGATGAACACAATATCTGCGAGCAAGCGGATGCTTCCCGTCTGAGCGAAGAACTCACCCGCCCCCAACTCAACCCCCCAGGGCTGAACAGGTGTCGCAAAATACAAATCTACGCCAAAAAGCGTCAAGCCCAGCGCACCAAAAGGCACCAAGCCTATATCAACTTTGTGGCCCGACAAACGCTCGCAAAAGGCAGAGCCGAGACCAATGCCCAAGGTAAAAGCGGCAAGCGTCAGGGTAAACACATCCACACTGCCACCAATCACATGACGTGTGTAATTGGGAAACTGCGCAAGATAGGTGGCGCCCAAAAACCAGAACCAGGAGATACCCAGGATGGAGAGAAACACCGTGCGGCTCTGTTTTGCCATGCGCACAATCGCAATCGTCTCACTCAAGGGGTTCCAATTAATCCGTAAGGTAGGCTCCGTGGCGGGTGTTGTTGGCAGGAACAGACTCGCACCAAATCCGGCCAGTGCCACCAGAATGATCAGTACACAGATCGCGGGTATGCCGACATCAGCGAGACCGGCCACCTTACTGCCGATCAGCGTGCCACATAAAATCGCAATAAATGTCCCCATCTCAACCAGGCCGTTGCCACCCAGCAATTCATCACGCGTGAGGTACTGGGGCAAGATACCGTACTTCACCGGGCCGAAGAACGCGGACTGCGTGCCCATCAAAAACAGCACACCAATCAGTAGCCAAAGGCTCTCTAACCAAAACGCGATCACCGCGAAAGACATGATCAGAATCTCAATGAATTTTATCCAGCGGATCAGTGTCGATTTCGGGTACTTATCAGCCAACTGACCACCCATGGCTGAAAACAAGAAAAACGGCAGAATGAACAACCCGGCTGCAACGTTGACCAGGCTACTGGAGTCTTCAACAGCCGTGTTCACGGAAACAAAAGCAATCAATACAATCAACGCGTTTTTATACACGTTGTCATTAAATGCACCGAGAAACTGGGTGAAGAAATACGCAACAAATCGGCGTTGAGACAGAAGGAAAAACTGGCTTTTATCCGACATGCCAAGTTGGGTGAGGTTGGAAGTCGCGCCAGTGTACGCGATTGAAGGAGGATGCTCCAGGAGAACGGAGGTGTCTGATGAATAAAGACCTGATCAAAAGATCAGGCCTTTATTGCGCGAAGATTTTATTCTTCGGCGGTAACGTCAGCAGCCTGCCAACCCTTATCACCTCGAGTAGCCGTGAAAGATACGCGTTGCCCTTCACTGAGCGTTTTGTATCCGTCTCCCTGAATGGATCGATAATGTACAAACACGTCCTCTCCATCGGGGTTTACGATAAAACCGTATCCTTTTGCATTATCAAACCATTTTACAGTTCCGTTTGAGCGCTCGGACATTTTTCACCTCAAATAGCTTTGCCAAATCCTGAATCACAGAACTACGTCCATTGCCAAGCACATCAATACACAATGAATGTAACCCTACTTCATAATTTTGAACAAATAGCCAAGTACTTTCTAGGCGACTGCCAAAATTTTTTCAAACAATTCACAATTAGATACAATTTTCACGGCACATCCAGAAAATTGTAGGACTTCACTGACGTACCGGCAAATCCGCTCAATGCATTTATGTGCATCCTTTAAAACGTTGATTTTAATAAAAAGTTTTATCGCCAGATAAAAACTAAAGATCGCATACCACGGACGCAAATCAGCCATGTAAAACATTGAAACCATCGACGGATTGAATGAATACTGATTCAGCAAATGCAGCGCGACATGGCTGCAAATCATGACAATTTTCAACATCCTGATCGCAAGAGAGAAGCCATTGCACTGCACGGCAATCAGAAAGCTACATCAGCCGATAGGAGAGGCCAAATCCTGGGAGATTCTGGTGTGCATTGAAGGGAATTTGGGGCGCACAGGGAAAGCGCCGCCCCGGATGAACGTAGACTCAGGCTGTGAACTACCAGGCCTTGGGGAGTTTTTTCTGCAGAATGATGCGTTTGCCTTCTACCTCAATATAGCCGCCAATTTTCAGCTCTTTGAGGATTTTACTGATCATTTCACGCGACGCACCCACCATGGCGGCAATCTCCTGGTGCGTAAAGCGACCCGTGATCAGACGGCCATCTTCATCCTTGGCGTGTTTCTCGAGGGTGCGCGCAACACGGCCGTATACGTCCAGCATCGCCATATCGCTCACGTCTTCAGTCAACTCCACCACCCGTCGAGCCAGGAACTTCGCAATACTCAGGGTGAGCATGGGGTTGGTCGCGAGCAGCTGATCAAGATCTTGCTTGGAAATAATGCCTAACTGTGACGGCTCTAGGGTGACCACACTGGCTGAACGGGTTGAATCCGCCAGTACGGCTAACTCACCAAACCAGCTCCCGCGCTGCAAGTCATTTAGGATGACTTCGTTACCATCTGCATCGTCGCGAAATACCCGCAAGCGACCATCAATCACGATATACACCGAGGTGGTGTCATCGCCCTGGGTAACAACAACAGCGTTTTTCTTAAAACTCCGGGTTTTGACTAACGCAGCCACCTTCTCAATTGCGGCCTCATCAAGGCCAGAAAACAAAGGAATACTGCGTAACAAGTCCAGCATAGTGCTCTCCCGTCTGTTAGGGCTTTAGGGGCAAGGGCGCGACCTAGGCGGCGGATCGCACGGCCCGAAACATCAACACAACACCACCAAGTGCCACTGCGGTGGCAATTGCGAGGGGCACGCCAGCGTGATCAGCGAACAACATACTAACCGATAAGCCACCGGTCAAAAACAGAAAACCTCCGCTAATCGCCAGCAGTAAACTGCGTGACGACGCTTCTGCGCGCGAAGACTCTGTCATTGCAGGCGTTTTATGGGTGGGCGCATTTTGCTCCAGCAGATTGTAAACCATCATGGGAATCTCAGGAGAATGCTGTAGCCAGAGCGGCGCCTGTTCGAGCACGTGCTTAACCATAGCACGTGGACCGCGTTGCTCGCGCACCCAAGTCTCCAGATGCGGCTTTGCGGTTCGCCAAAGATCCAGCTGCGGATAAATCTCTCTGCCCATCCCTTCAATATTCAACAGCGTTTTTTGCAATAAGACGAGCTGCGGCTGAACTTCCATATTGAAACGACGCGCAGTTTGGAACAAACGCAACAGCACCTGACCGAAGGAAATCTCATCTAAGGGCTTTTCAAAGATGGGCTCACACACTGTGCGAATAGATGACTCAAAGTATTCGACACGCGTATCAGCGGGCACCCAGCCTGAATCAATGTGCAACTGTGCCACCCGGCGATAATCGCGATTAAAAAAGGCGAGGAAATTTTCCGCAAGGTAGTTGCGATCAAAATCCGTCAGCGAGCCGACAATGCCGAAGTCGACGGCGATGTAGGTCGGGTCATTCACATTGCTCGCATCGACAAAGATATTGCCGGGATGCATGTCGGCGTGAAAGAAGTTGTCGCGAAACACCTGCGTGAAAAAAATCTCGACACCGCGTTCAGCCAGTATTTCCATGTTCACACCCAAATCACGCAGCTGCGACGTCTCACGCACGGAAATGCCGTGAATACGTTCGATCACCATCACATTGGTGCGCGTATAGTCCCAAAATACGCGGGGCACGTAGATAATATCGAGATCTTCTGAGTTGCGTCGCAACTCGGTCGCATTGGCGGCTTCGCGCTGCAGGTCGAGTTCGTCGTAGATGGTTTTCTCAAACTCACTGACCACTTCCACGGGCTTCAGTCGCCCGCCATCCACACCGGCCAAACGCTGTATGGCGTGTGCAAAGGTAAACAGCAGTTGTACGTCGCGCTCAATACGTTGGCGAATACCCGGGCGCAACACTTTAACCACCACCTCTTCACCGCTGTGCAGACGCGCGGCATGCACCTGGGCAATGGATGCAGACGCCATGGCTTCTGCATCAAAGTACGCAAAAATGCTTTCGGGTGAGGATTTGAGCGTCTGTTGAATCTCGGCGCGCGCAACATCCGCAGAAAAGGCTGCGACCCGATCTTGCAGTCGCGCGAGCTCATCGCCAATATCGTCTGGCAGGAGATCGCGCCGCGTAGAGAGGATCTGACCGAATTTTACAAAAATCGGCCCCAGCTCTTCCAAGGCCATGCGAATACGCTGCCCACGCGGGCTTTGGCGCAACTCAGCGTTGTGCCAGCGCGACGGAAACACATAAAACACGCGGCTCAGAAATGCATAGCGCGAGCCATCCAGCAACAGCGCATCCAAGCCATATTTCACCAGCACGGACAAGATTTGCCAAAAGCGTAACAAGCGATGAATATTTTTCACGCGGGCTTATCCTGCTGGCTTTCGAGCACACTGATCCGCGCGTCGAGGCGATCACTGTCGGCGCGCAAGGTATCAACTGCTGCGGTGAAGCCATCGATCTCTGTGGCAGTCGCCACGAGCATCGCTTCCTCACTCAAGTATTCGCCCATATTCAGTTGCGCGACATGCGCTTGCTGCGTGACGGATTCACCCAAGCCTCGGAAGAACCTGCCCAACTGATAAGCAACGCTATCGCCCACAAACTGCGAGAGATGCTCTTCCCAATCGATGTCGAGGGCATCGAGGTATCGCTTGAATTGTTTGCCTGTCTCGATGTTTCCACTGATCTCCACATCGCCCGTGAACAAGCCTCGACTGCTCGTGCGCATGGCAATCATGGCGCCGAGCCGCCCGGCGATGCGCGTATCAACGTCACCATCAAAAGCGGGTAAAAACTCAATCCGGTCATCGTGGATCAGCAAGTATATGTGCAGATCGGGGCCTTGGAGGAACAGCTCAATCACCTGCCCCCGCATCCGGGCCAGCCGAGGTTTATTATCAGGGTCAAGATCGATCAGCACATTGAGCCCGGATTCGAGAGCTTTAGCGATGGGATAGGGCATGTTCACGACGCGTATTCCTGTCGAAGGCGGGATAAAATGCGGCCAGCCGAGCCTTCAGCGGGCCTGAGTTCGAAGCGTCACAGCTTGAACCCCTTATGCAATGCAACGATGCCACCACTGAGGTTATGAAAGCTACACCGCTCAAACCCCACGTCTTGCATAATTTCTTTGAGGGTTTCTTGATCAGGATGCATGCGAATAGATTCTGCTAAATACTG
>DOIU01000283.1:12140-12377 GCA_003511825.1 Gammaproteobacteria bacterium
CTTGATCAGGATGCATGCGAATGGACTCCGCCAGGTATTGGTAGCTGTCTGCATCCCTGGTCACCATGCGCCCCATCAGAGGCAAGGCTGTAAAGGAGTAAGCATCGTAGAGCTTGGATAAGAGCGGCAAAACGGGCTTGGAAAACTCCAACACCAAAAGACGGCCACCGGGCTTGAGGACGCGCAACATGGACGCCAGCGCCTTGGGTTGGTCCGTGACATTGCGCAAGCCAAACG
>DOIU01000230.1 GCA_003511825.1 Gammaproteobacteria bacterium
TCGATGTCATTCAGTGTCGATATCGAAGATCTCGTGGGTACCTTGGAGTATGCGGGAGTATACGTTCAGTGACTATTATTGCGATGCCCACAAACCATAAATTGAAAAGAAAAATAATGCGTTTTAAAAAGAAATTTCGTCAGCCAGTCGGAAATCTCGACATCTATCCGATTCACGACCTCGATTATTCCAGCAATCAAGCATCGTGTTCGTTTGTATTGCGAGGTAATGATCCTCAGCTTGAAATGACGCTGCCCCATGGAAAGTTTAAAGCAGGGTGGTACGTGTTTGAGATGAAGCTCAGGACAAATACCTCTCACGGAGTAGCAAAAGTCTACCTGCTAGGGGACGAGGGCTTTTGTGAAGATCGTGCTTTCCCAATAGTTTTTTCAAGTGGTGTTCGGTGCAAGAGAGTCGTTTATTTGGAGCACCAGTTCGATTGGTTGCGGTTTGATCCGCTAGAGAACGGTGACTATCTCACCGTGGAAGAGCTGTCACTAAGTCGGGTGAGTAAAAGCTATGCGAGGTCCTTTATGGCCTCTAAGATCTCAGCCTTTGTGCCCAAGTACCTGGGGAAGCCAAAGGCAGAAGTGATTGCGTCTATATCAAGACGGCATTCCACAAAAGAGCAGGCCATGCAGGGGATCTACAGGGAATACAATGGCGTGTTTGTCGGCCAGGCACAGAGTATATCCGCTGAAGAAGACCATTATACAAACTGGATTAATACGGCGGAGGCTGCCAGTTCAGTGAGTGTGCGCGATCAAGAGAAACTGTCTAAAGAGTTCCCAGCGCAGCCAAAAATATCGATCATAGTGCCCGTATACAATACGGATCCAGCTTTACTGAGACGTTGCCTGGATTCGGTGATCACGCAAACCTACAAAAATTGGGAATTGTGTGTTGCTGATGATTGCTCCACGTCGCAAGAGACGATTGATGTTTTGCGAGAGTATGCTGCAAAGGAAAACCGCATTCGCTTGGTCATGAGAAAGGCGAACGGACATATCTGTCAGGCATCGAATTCGGGCTTGGCAGTGGCAACAGGGGACTACATTGGCCTTTTGGATCACGATGATGAATTGGCTCAAGGCGCTCTGTTTCACATGGTTTCGGAGATGAATGAGCGACCCGAGGTCAAGTTGTTTTATTCCGATGAGGATAAAATAGACGTGACGGGCAGGCGACAGGAGCCCAATTTTAAACCTGACTGGAACCAGGATCTGCTGCTTTCGCAAAACTACATTTGCCATTTTACGGTGATGGACGCACAGCTTGTAAAAAGTGTGGGGGGATTTCGTGATGGCTTTGAGGGCAGTCAGGACCATGATTTGCTGCTGCGAGTGACCTCGTCGTTGTCGGACGACGAGATTGCACATATTCCGCGTATTTTGTATCACTGGCGGATCACTGAAAACTCAACCGCGATGCAATCATCGGCGAAGACGTATACCACTGACGCGGGTGTGAATGCTGTTAAAGATTTGTTAGCGAGTAAAGGCGTAGACGCGACAGTTGTGGAAGGTAAGTTACCCAATACGTACCGTGTTCATTACGCATTGCCAGATGCTGAACCTTTGGTCAGCATTATCATACCCACACGCGACCAGTATGCGATTTTGAAGCGCTGCATCGATAGTATTCTTGAGAAGACGACATACATCAATTACGAGATTCTTATTGTCGACAATCAAACGTCATGTCAAACGACGCTGGCGTATTTTGCCGAGCTGAGCGAGTTTGAGAACGTACGGGTATTGAACTATGACCACGAGTTCAACTATTCAAAGATCAATAATTATGCGGTTTCTCAGGCGAAAGGCGAACTGGTGGCGCTGGTCAATAATGACGTAGAAGTGATTTCACCAGATTGGCTCACAGAAATGGCTTCTCATGCGCACCGGTCCGGGGTCGGGTGTGTTGGTGCTAAGTTGTATTATAGTAACAATCTTATTCAGCACGCTGGTGTTATTCTAGGCCTTGGCGGGGTTGCAGGCCATTCGCATAAGATGCGGGGGCGAAATGATTTCGGTTATGTTCGACGGCTCTTGGTGACGCAAAATCTCTCTGCGGTGACAGCGGCATGTCTCATCGTGCGGAAAAGTGTTTACGAAGAGGTTGGCGGTTTGAATGAAAACGACCTCAAAGTGGCCTTCAACGACGTCGACTTTTGTTTGAAGGTGAAGAGTGCTGGGTATCGCAATGTTTGGACACCCTATGCCGAGCTCTATCACCACGAGTCGTTGAGTCGTGGTGCAGAAGACACGCCCGAGAAGATCGCCCGGTTTAACGCCGAAGTGGCGTACATGAAAGAGACATGGCGTGAGCTGTTAGAAAATGACCCGGCGTACAATCCGAATTTGACAAAAGATAGAGAAGACTTCTCTATCGCTGCTTGACGAGGTTTAGTCATGAGTTTTGAAGGAGCAATTGTTTTTGTTCACATCCCCAAAACGGCGGGGACAAGTTTTCGCGTTGCAGCCGAGGATTATTTTGGATCAGAGCGCGTATTGAAAGACTATGGGGCCGACTCAGAAGAGACGTCTCAAGCTATCCTTGACACGGTTTATGCCGACGGCTCGATGCCTCAAAGAGACTTTCGTTTTCTGACGGGGCATTACCCTGCTTCAAAGTATGCGAACAAGTTTAATAATGCAGCTTTGGTGACTTTTGTGCGTGACCCGGTCAGTCGTGTTCTCTCAGAATTTCAGCATTTTGTAAATCTCAACGGTTATGCGGGGAGTTTTGAGGATTTCTACACGACGGAGGAGTTTTGTGATCGCCAGAGTCGATTGATTGGCCTCGATGCCAGTACAGATATTGATTTTGTGGGCGTGACCGACATGTACAACGAATCGGTTGAGAGGTTTAATCAGCTCTACGGTGCCGATATCCAATGTCTCAGCCTCAATCCAGGGTCTTATCGGACCGTCGCTCCGAAAGTGGCTCCTGAGGTTGCGGAGCAGATCATCGCGTTGAATCAGAACGATATGGCGTTATATACCTCGGCAAAAGCGGCGTTGAGCATCCCACTGGCCGGCGAGAGTCGGGAGGCGATGTTGGCCTAAGGTGGGCAGTTCGCCCCTTCGTTAATCTGAGGCTGCGAGTGACCTTTGCCGGAGTAGGTATGGTGAGTATTGCTGGTTTGCTTTATTCTCTGCCTCTTATTGTACGTGTTGTAGGTGCGAGGTAGCAGTGTGAGACTCATACGTTTTGTCTTGGGGCGGATTATTCTGCTCGTCAATTGGCTCACCTTGCCGAAGGGCTTGGAGCGCAGCGAAGAGGCGCAGCGAGTGGTTGACGAGAAGCTGCAGGATTATCGTCTGTATGAGTTGACAGCTTGTCCATTTTGCGTGCGTGTACGAAGAGAATGCGTCCGCTTGTCGCTGCCTATCACCCGATGTAACGTTTCTGATCCTGCGGTGAAAGCTGAGCTTGAAGCCGGTGGCGGTCAGTTCCAGGTGCCTTGCCTGCGCATCGCGCGGGCGGACGATGCCGACGAATGGCTTTATGAGTCAGCTGAGATCGTTGCCTATCTGCGGCAACAGTTTCTGCCGCAAGACATGGCGTCTTCGTCCTAACGTTTACTGTAGCACCGAGTGCCACAGGTCTCGATCAGTCTAAATCGGCGGTAACTCCACAAATACTGCTCAGGGGCAATCGCAATACACTGTTCGATCGAGCGATTGCTAGCCGCGGCAGACAAGCCAGGGTCCTCGCTGTAGATCTCTGCATCCGGCTGCACGTAGTGCAGTTCATAGCCGTTTCTCAAACGCTTCATTGTACAAAACACAATAGGTGCGCCAGATTTGCGCGCCAGCTTACCGAGCAGTGTCATCGTGCAGGCCGGTGTGCCATAAAATGGCGCAAACACACCGCTGTCTCGATCGGGTTCCTGATCGGGTAGCATGCCGACAATCGCGCCACTTTTCAGAGCTTTCATGGTCGTCCGGATACCCGACGCGTTGATTGGTGCCAACCCACTACCAAAGCGCTGACGAGCCTTGAGTACGATCGGCTCCATTGCCGCGCAGCGAGGTGGACGATACAGGTTGAGCATGGGGTAGTGCGCGCCCAGGTAAACCCCGATCAGTTCCCAGGCACCGATGTGTGGGCTCGCGATAATCACGCCCGCCTTTCGGTCGAGCGCTCCTTGGAAGATATCCCGTTGACGCTCCGCTACTACGAGCTGGCAAAGTTTGGATTGCGGCCAGGTCCAGATAGCGCCCGTTTCGATCAACGCCTTGCCCGTTTCCTTCAGACTCTGTCGAGCAATGTTGCGCCGCCATCGGGTGGGTTTGTCGCAAAAGCAAAGATCGACATTGATGAGCGTCGCGCAGCGTTGACGATTGGGCAGTACCCAGAAAAGCACGCCCAGTGCTGCGCCCAGACGATGCTGAATGCCGAGCGGCAGACGCGACAAGCCCGAGAGTAAGCCTCGATACACGCGAGAACGCAACACAGCAAATTATGCTCAGCTGGCTTTGCGCGTGGTCTGCGTGGCGAATGCCACGGCTTCGTCGAGCCCCTGAGCCATGACGGGCTTTAGCGTGGCATGTAAGCTCTTGAAAAGTCTTGGGTTGGCATCTTCTTCGGCGGCGAGTAAATGCTTCATGTGTTGCCGCTGCGTTGGCATGGCGAAACACGCAGGGCAACTGTCTTGCACGACGGGCAATTCGGCCGCGTCTGCAAAGTTTCGGGTTTGGCGTTCTCGCACATAGACAAGTGGGCGAATGATTCTCAAATCCTTGGTGTCATTGAGATAGTGCGCTTTCATCGTGCGGATCTGGCCGCCGTGAAATGCTGACATCAGAAAGCTCTCAGCCAAATCATCAAGATGTTGGCCCATAGCGATGACGTTGTAGCCGTTATCGCGAGCTGTTCGATAAATAATACCGCGTTTAATTCGGGAGCAGAAGGCGCAAAAAGAGGTGTTTTTCATATGTGCATGGGCCAACGCTTCCATGTCTTCTTGCTGGTAGTGGTAGGTGATACCAAGGTCCGCAAGATAGGGTTTCAGCGGAGAGGGGTCAAACGAGGCGATCATCGGGTCTAGCGTCACTGCGCCGACATCAAAATGGATGGGGGCACAACGCTTGAAGTGCTGCAGAATATGCAGCAAGCTAAGCGAGTCTTTACCGCCCGATAACGCGAGTAACACGCGATCCCCTCCATGCAGCATTTGAAAGTCATGCAGTGCGCGACCGGTGTGACGTAATAATGGCTT
Source organism: Gammaproteobacteria bacterium (assembly GCA_003511825.1). Lineage (GTDB taxonomy): Bacteria > Pseudomonadota > Gammaproteobacteria > Granulosicoccales > Granulosicoccaceae > UBA7957. The sequence goes on from DOIU01000230.1 coordinate 5,228, forward strand.
GGGTATTGTGGGAATAGACGACGATGACATGCGGGCGGACACAGTAGCCAATAAAGCACCACAGTATACATTAACGTTGCCATACAGTGGCTCGGGCAAAAAAAAAGCCCCGGCTATCCTAGCAGGGGCTTAATCATCCATGATGGTTTAGGTAACACGGTCTGTAACCTTAAGACATGCAAAATCCCTTATCGCAATCACTCCTGTGCTACTGGGCGCCATCCTGAGCCGATTCCAGTTCGGTATCAACCTTGACCGAAGGTATAGTATCGCTCTTATACGAATGTAAAGCTGCGAGAAATTACCGTTTTTTCTGTAAGAATTTTCTGGTTTTTTTGTCAGTTTTTCATTTCATTTTGTGGATAAGGGGAAGCATGATCGATGATTGCGTTGATCCAGCGAGTCAGTCAGGCGAATGTTGCCGTTGAGGGAGAATGCATTGCAGAAATCAGTCGAGGTTGTCTGGTGCTGGTGGGCGTTGAGCGAGGTGACAGCGAAGCCACTGCCGCGCGCTTGCTAGAACGGGTCCTAGCGTACCGAATTTTTGAGGATGATAACGGCCGCATGAATCTCAGCGTGCGCGATATTGGCGGTGAACTCTTGTTGGTACCGCAGTTCACCTTGGCGGCGGACACGCGTCGTGGCCGACGACCCGGTTTTTCGACGGCTGCCGCGCCGAAAGATGCTGAGGCATTGTTTGTCTATTTCACCGCTGAGGCCATGCGCGCGCATGCTCGGACGCGCCAAGGGCGTTTTGGGGCGAATATGCAAGTGTCTTTGACGAATGATGGTCCTGTGACGTTTTGGTTGCAAACGCCCTCAGCCTGAAAAACGCGTGCCGCGCAACGTTCACTGGCTAATCCTAAGAATCCATCATTGGCCATCGCCAATAGGCTGGAGAGCTTGGTAAGTGCTGTACTAGCCACAACGGATATTGTGCAGTGATGGCTGGCTTTGGATAATCCTCAAGGCAGTTTTTGCGTGTTGAGGTCTTCGGAGGCGGGTGAGTGAGGCGTTTTACAAGGCATAGAATGACCGGGATGTTTCTGGCATGCATATGGGGTTTTGTCGTCGCGCCGGGGCTGTCTTGGGCGTCAATGGTTGAGGGAGATTTGGTTCGCGAGGCGCGACTGCGGGACGAAATCGTCGATATGATCTTCGATGGTGAGCCTCTGATGCTGCAGGCTGGCGAACGCGAATTCCTCAGTATTTTAACCGAGGCTGAAGACGCGCAAATTGGCGTGATTATTTTGCATGGACGAGGGTTTCATCCAGACTGGCAAGAGACCGTCAATCCGTTGCGCGTCGGCTTGGCGGATCATGGCTGGACGACTTTGAGTTTGCAGATGCCCGTGCTGGAAAAATCGGCAACCTACTATGATTATGTGCCGGTCTTCGATGCGGCGATTCCACGAATTGATGCGGGTGTCGCTGAATTGCGTCGGCGCGGGCTTGAGCACGTTGTGTTGATTGCGCATAGCTGTGGCGCGCATATGGCGATGCATTGGGTCGATGCGGGTAAGGGGGGCGCGATTGACGGGTATGTGGGTTTGGGCATGGGTGCAACGGATTATCGTCAGTACATGGCGAAGCCATTCCCATTGGAGCGTTTCACTGGGCCTGTGCTTGATGTGTATGGTGAAAATGATTTCCCCGCCGTGATTAAAATGGCGCCAGAGCGCTTGAGCTTGATAGAGCAAGCGGGCAACGCGCAATCTCAGCAAATGCTGCTGCCCGGGGCCGACCACTACTACGCGAAATCTGGTGCGGCGTTGGTCGAATTGGTGCACCGATGGCTAGCGTCCATCCGCTTCTAAACGGCGCGTTTTCGAGATGTGTTCATATCCATCCTTTCGGTGTATCCTTAGCCGTTTTGCTGCTTTTGTTTGGGGATAGCCATGTCAGCTCGTACGGCGCAAATTAGCCGGGATACGCTGGAAACCCGTGTCACGGTCGCCATTGACCTCGACGGCAATGGTCAGGGCAATTTCAGCTCGGGCGTTCCGTTCTTGGATCATATGCTGGATCAGATCTCTCGACACGGCGTGATTGACCTTGACGTAGAATGTGATGGTGATGTGGAGATCGACGATCATCACAGCGTCGAAGACATCGGTATTACGCTCGGCATGGCTGTGAATCAGGCACTTGGCGATAAGCGCGGCATCATGCGTTACGGGCACGCTTATGTGCCTCTGGATGAGGCTCTGTCGCGTGTTGTGATTGATTTTTCAGGGCGACCTGGTTTGTACTTTCATTGTGACTTCAAGCGCGGTCGAGTTGGCACCTTTGATGTGGATTTGGTCAGCGAGTTTTTTCAAGGTTTCGTCAACCACGCTCAGGCAACGGTTCATATAGATAATGTGCGCGGTGTGAATGAGCACCACAAAATTGAAACCATCTTCAAAGCATTTGGGCGTGCCCTGCGAGCAGCGGTTGCGCACGATGAGCGCCAAGCAGGGGTGACGCCCTCAACCAAAGGGTCGCTCTAACACCATGCAACGTATTGCGGTCATTGATTATGGGATGGGCAATTTACGATCGGTGTCCAAGGCTCTAGAGCACGTGGTCGACGCAGACTGCGAAATACGCGTCACGTCCGATCAAGCGCTGATCGCAGACAGTGATCGGGTTGTTTGTCCGGGGCAGGGGGCTGCCAATGACTGCATGCGGCAATTGGCGGCGTGTGGCATGGATGCGGCCGTGCGACAGGCCATCAGCGACGGTCGGCCCTTTCTGGGTATCTGCATGGGGTTGCAAGTGTTATTGACTGCCAGCGAAGAGAATGGTGGCACACCTTGCCTGGATATCCTCGCTGGGCAGGTCAAACGCTTCAGTCACGGCATGCGCGATGCCGCGACGGGAAATCTGCTCAAAGTGCCCCATATGGGGTGGAGCCCGGTCGCGCATGCGGGCAAGCATGCTTTATGGGCAGATATTCCATCGCAAGCGCGTTTTTATTTCTGTCACAGTTATTATGTGGTGCCAGATGCGGATGACTTGGCTGTCGGGCAATGCGAGTACGGTCAGTCGTTTGCTGCAGTGTTAGCGAAAGACAATATTTTTGCGTGCCAGTTTCATCCCGAGAAGAGTGCGCGTGATGGCTTGCAACTTTTGGCTAATTTCGCACAATGGTCGCCAAGCTCCCAGCATTGAATGTGTCGCCACATGTTTCCCTTAGTCAACGATATCTGTACGCGTCCTAAGCGCGTCTGAATAGACTCATCAACCAACAGTAACTGTCATGTTGTTAATTCCTGCAATTGATCTGAAAGAAGGTAAGTGCGTTAGGCTTCGGCAAGGGCGCATGGACGACGACACGGTATTTTCCGATGACCCCGTGTCTGTGGCGCAGCAATGGCGCGATGCGGGTGCGCGTCGCTTGCATATGGTCGATCTGGACGGCGCCTTTGCTGGCAGACCCATCAATGCCGATGTCGTGCGCGCTGTTCGGGAGACGTGCCCGGATTTACCGGTACAAATTGGCGGCGGTATCCGCAATGCCGAGATTGCCAACGCCTACATAGAAGCCGGCGTGTCCTTTCTCATTATTGGTACACAGGCTGTTCGTGAACCTGAATTTGTCACGCAGCTTTGTCAGGATTACCCGGGGCAGGTCATCGTCGGGTTGGACGCACGCGACGGTGTCGTTGCGGTTGAGGGCTGGGCCGAAGGGTCAGGAGAAGAGGCGATCGCATTGGCGCAACGCTTTGAAGGTGTAGGGGTTTCTGCCATTGTGTATACGGACATCGCCCGCGATGGCATGATGCAGGGCGTGAATCTGGAAGCGACCCAAGCCTTGGCCGAAGCGATCAATATTCCAGTGATTGCCTCGGGTGGGGTGAGCACCATGGATGATATTGAGCGGCTGTGTGGCGTGACCAGCAGTGGCATCAGCGGCGCCATTATTGGGCGTGCACTGTACGAAGGCACTATTGATCTCAGCGCCGCGCAACAACAGGCTGATGCCTTGGGTCAGCGCTGATGGGGCTGGCCAAGCGCATCATTCCTTGCCTGGACGTCGACAATGGCCGCGTCGTCAAGGGCGTCAAGTTCGTCGATATTCGTGATGCGGGTGATCCGGTTGAGGTTGCGCGTAACTACGATCGGCAAGGCGCCGATGAGATTACTTTCCTAGACATCACCGCGAGCTCGGATGATCGCGAAACCATTGTGCATGTGGTTGAAGATGTCGCGTCTGAAGTCTTCATACCGCTGACGGTCGGTGGTGGTATCCGTACGGTGGATGACGTGCGTCGCATGTTAATGGCGGGTGCTGACAAAGTTGGTGTCAATACAGCCGCAGTCTTTAACCCCGACTTCGTTGCTGAAGCGGCAGACAAGGTCGGGTCGCAGTGCATTGTGGTTGCTATCGACGCGAAGTCCGTGCATCAGCCGGGTGAAGCGCCACGTTGGGAGATCTTTACCCATGGCGGCCGCAAGCCCACCGGGCTGGACGCCGTTGAATGGGCGGCTAAGATGAATGCGCTGGGCGCCGGGGAGATTCTGCTCACGAGTATGAATTGCGATGGTACCAAATCCGGCTTTGACCTCGCCTTAACGCGCGCAATCAGTGATGCCGTGAGTATTCCGGTGATTGCCTCTGGCGGGGTGGGCAATTTAGACCACCTCTGTGATGGCGTGTTGCAAGGTGGTGCGGATGCCGTATTGGCAGCGAGTATCTTCCACTTTGGCGAATACACGGTCGAACAGGCAAAGCAACGTATGCAAGAGCGTGGCATAGAGGTGCGCTTGTGAGCGGCGATGTGGCGTGGCTTGATGCGGTCCAATTTAACGCCGACGGGCTGGTGCCTGTGATTGCGCAGGATGCTGGTGACCAGACGATTCTGATGATGGCGTGGATGAATGCAGAAGCGCTCAGTTTAACGGTCGAGACTGGCCAAGTCGTGTATTATTCGCGCTCTCGTCAGCGCTTGTGGCGTAAGGGAGAGTCCTCCGGCAACGTCCAGCAGCTGCGTGACATGTACTTGGATTGCGATGGCGATGTGCTTGTGGTCAGCGTTGAACAAATCGGTGGTGTAGCCTGTCATACAGGTAGAAAGTCTTGCTTTTTCAAAAAGTTAGAAGAAGGCTCGTGGCAAGATACATTGCCAGTTCTCAAATCTCCGAGCGCAATGTACGGTAAAAAAGAATGACGCAAACCGTCTTAGAGACGTTAACAGCGATACTTGAATCGCGTAAAGAAGCACCGGCAGATAGCTCATACGTGGCCGCACTCTATGCCAAAGGCGAAGATGCGATCCTCAAGAAAGTCGGCGAAGAGGCCGTAGAGACCGTTCTGGCGGCAAAAGAGGGTGATTCAGACCATCTGGTGTACGAAGTTGCGGATCTTTGGTTTCACACCTTGGTGCTATTAGCGAGCAAAGGTCTGTCGGCACAGGATATACTGAACGAACTGAGCCGGCGTTTCGGGACCTCGGGTCTCGTTGAAAAGGCTTCACGAACAGAATCGAATGAAGAGGTTAAACACTCATGATGCCAAGCATTCCCCAATTGCTGATCATTTTAGCGATTGTTGTCTTGATATTCGGCGCTAAGCGTCTGCGTAACCTGGGATCGGATCTTGGAGCCGCTGTAAAGGGTTTCAAGACTGCCGTGAAAGACGAGAAGAACCCGGAAGATCCGGCTAAGCTGGATGACAAAGCTGAACGTGTGGCGGAAAACGACGTCACGACTTCTGGCAAGGAAAAAATCCAGTAATCTCGACTTTGGCGGGCACCTGTGTTCGACGTTGGCTTTTGGGAAATTCTCCTTATCGGCGTAGTGTCGCTATTGGTGATTGGGCCTGAGAAACTGCCCTCTGTGGCGCGTAACGTGGGCCGTTGGGTGGGCAAAATCCAGCGGTTTGTCGCGGGCGTTAAGTCAGACTTTAACGCAGAGTTGCAATCGGGTGAGCTGCGCAAATTGCTGGGTGACCAAGAAAATCAGATCCAAGAGCTGCGACAAATGGTTAAGGATGCGCGGGAGGGCTTTTCTCAAGAAATGTCCGATGCTACTCAAATGGCTGAAAAGAATCTCGAGCATTTGCGCAAAGACATCGATGACGTGAGCGCTAGCGCTGAGCCCATCCAACCCTCACCAGACACTGCTGAATCCAAGCCACCGACACGACGACCCGAATGAGCACATCGGCTGATCCCGACGACCAAAACCCAGCGCAAGAGCAGGGGTTTGTTTCACACTTGGTTGAGCTGCGCGACCGTCTCCTGAAGATCGTGCTCGCGGTTGGTGTGTGTTTTATCGTTCTTTTTCCCTTTTCTGACACCATCTACTCTGCGCTTGCAGAGCCGCTGTTGCGACATATGCCTGAAGGGAGCAATATGATCGCCATTGATGTGGCGTCGCCGTTCTTAATTCCGTTTAAAGTCGTCCTGATGCTGTCGGTCTTTGTCTCGGTGCCGTTTATCCTTTACCAAGTGTGGGCATTTGTGGCGCCAGGGCTGTACTCCCATGAGCAGCGTTTGGTCAGGCCCTTACTCGTATCAAGCACGCTTTTGTTCTATTTGGGTGTTTCTTTCGCCTACTTTGTGGTGTTCCCTCTGGTGTTTGGTTTTTTTACCAGCATCGCTCCTGAGGGGGTCGAGGTCAGTACCGATATAGGCCGCTATCTCGATTTTGTCATCACACTGTTCTTTGCCTTTGGCTTGGCATTTGAGGTGCCTATTGCGACAATTTTGCTGGTAATGACCGGCGTTACCACGGCCGAAGCCTTGGCTGAAAAACGTCCGTACTTTATCGTGGCCGCGTTTGTGGTTGGCATGTTTCTCACGCCGCCCGATATCATTTCGCAGACCTTGCTTGCGTTGCCCATGTGGCTCCTGTTTGAGCTCGGCATATTTTTTTCACGTTTTTTTATTAACCGGGTAAAAGAGGCCGGTATCGCACGCGAGACCATTCTCGATGAGACCGCGAGTACGACCACTACGGCTCAACAGGCCTCAGCGACTGAGACCGCCTCAGCATCCGTTGCTAGAGGCGATGAGGGTGACTATCAGCCGCCTACTGATGACGAAATGGAGGCTGAGTTGGACCGCATTGAAGCAGAAGAAGCGGCAGATGATGCTGAAAAATCCCGTCAAAATCCGGAGGCCGGCGGTAGCAAGGATCCAACGCCCTAGCTCCCGTCCATCTGATCACTTACAATGTCTCTTTAAGCTGTGGCAATGCTCAGGATTGACCGCTGTTTTTAGGCACGAACCGAAGACTCAATAGCTATGAGCACTCAGATAGATAATGTACCGCGCCGTCCCACTGTATTGATTATCATGGATGGCTTGGGGCATAACCCCTCGCGCAAGCACAATGCAGTTGCACTCGCGAAAACGCCGAATTTAGACGAGCTGTATGCCAAGTTTCCACTCACGGTGGTGGAGGCGTCAGGTTTACCCGTCGGGCTTCCGGACGGGCAGATGGGCAACTCCGAGGTTGGCCACCTTACACTGGGGTGCGGACAAGTGCTGCGACAGGATCTGGTCAAGATCAACGACGCGATTGATGATGGCAGTTTTTACACCAATCCCGCGTTATCTGACATCTTGGACGATTGCGCAGCTAACAAGCGGCCTCTGCATTTACTGGGGCTGGTGTCAGACGGTGGTATTCACAGCCATTTGCGGCATCTTCTGGCACTCATTGAGGCCGCTGGGCAGCGAGGCGTTAAGCCCCTACTGCATATGATTACCGACGGTCGCGACACCGTTCCACGCTGTGCAACGCGATTCCTTGAATCCGTAGAAGCGGCGCTTGAGAGAGCGGGAGGAGCTATCGCAACCGTGGTTGGACGTTACTACGCGCTGGATCGCGATAATCGATGGGAACGTGTTGAATTGGCATGGCAAGCCATTGTTAACGGCGAAGGGCGTGCTGCTGAGTCCGCGCACATAGCTATTGAGTCTGCATGGGCTGCTGGTGAGGCCGATGAGTTTATCAAGCCCGTCGTATTGCCTGGCTATGAAGCACCGCAAGCGGGTGATCAGTTCTTGTTTTTTAATTTCCGCAAAGATCGTCCCCGAGAGCTGACATCAGCCTTGGCATTGTCTGCGTTTGACCCATTTGCGCGAGGGGATGCTTTTGAGCCATTTCGCATGGCCACGATGACCATGTATGACAGCGAGTACGATCTGCCGGTGCTGTTTGAGAAAGAAGTGCCCAAGGTCACGCTGGGCGAGGTGATCGCCAATGCGGGCGTAAAGCAGTTCCACAGTGCGGAGACCGAGAAATACCCTCACGTGACGTTCTTTTTTAATGGCGGACGTGAAGCGCCTTATCCCGGTGAGGACCGCAAGCTTATCCCGTCTCCCAAGGTTGCGACTTACGATGAGCAGCCGGAGATGAGTGCCTACGGCATCGCTGAGGCGGTCGTTGAAGCGATTGAACGCGAGGAGTATGGCTTTGTGATCTGCAACTTCGCTAATGGCGATATGGTGGGGCACACGGGCGTGCGTGAAGCTGTGATTAAGTCTGTCAGCGTGGTCGATGAGGTTGTGGGGCAAGTGATTGACGCGGCGCGTCAGCACGGTTATTCAGTGGTGTTGACGGCAGATCACGGCAACGCTGATCTTATGGTAGATCCGGTGACGGGTGGGCCGCATACGCAACATACCGTGTATCCAGTGCCGTGCACGGTGGTGGATGAGTCTCACTGGCGCTTGTCTATTGGTGCAGGCTTGTCTTCCATTGCGCCCACCGTTCTGGAGCTGATGGGCCTTGAAGTGCCGCCTGAAATGACGGGCCACTCACTCCTACTAGAAAATTTGGGGCCAGTGTAAAACTGGCCCCAAAGGTGTTCCGTGAGTAGTTACGCCTGACGGACCTCAGTCCATGTTCATTTTGATCTGAAAGAACATTACCGCGTTGCTGTGTTCGCCTTTATAGTCGATCTCGGGCGAGCCGCTGATGTTGAGTACCGTCTTATCCGTTAATGAAATTTCCACGGCGGGTAGGGGAACAATCTTGGTCTGTACGTCCGTATCAACATGATACTGTTTTCGCAGGACTGTCGCGCCAAGCATCAGTCTGACATCTCGCGTCATTATGCGTACCGAGCGTGTCGCATAGTTAACGCCTGCATATGTCGCTTGGCTACCAAAGCTGTCAGAAAAGGTACCGATGTGCCAGCCGAGATGGTTGGAGGGTGAATACTCCCAGCCGACGCCAGGTACGATGGCATTTCTGTCTTGAAAATTCTCGAAGTGCAGGGCGACGGTGTTCAAGACGAAAAAGTCGTCCTTTGCCTTGGCTTCGGTCATGAAAACACTCGTGAGTAGGGTGCTGGCCGCAGTTAGCTGGGAAATTTTTTTAAACATGCCTGTTTTAAACCTTCGTAATAGTTGTTATGGAGCAAGCTGTCCGTCTGTCGGGAGCTGCCGGTTTATTGGCGTGCCATGCTATACATCGCTAAGTGGAATGACAAATCTCAATCCCTCAGATGCAAAGCCTATAAAAAACAAAGAGATAGGGGGTTTTAAAGGGGTGACAAATTCATGTCGCTTTTTTAGAAGGCGTGCTAAGTGACTAAAATGTCTAACGTTATCAAACTAGAGGCTGACTGTGTATGCCTGTGACACAGCTCAAGAATTATCCGTTTAGCGCCGCAATTTTCGGCGCTTTTTCTCAGATTTAGGGGCGAGAGAGGATGTCATGCAATGCCGGTAGCATGCGCTGGACACACGCATGCCCCTCTGCAATCGATTGGCTCGCGCTGTCATAGTCCATTACCCCCAAGTGACCCAGCCGAGGGTTCAGCAGGATATCAGGAGGATCACCGGCCATGCGGCTACGTGTAATACGATCTTGCATGATATTGATGGAGCCGAGCATGACGTCGGTATAGGCAGGTGAGTCGTCTTCATCCGAGAAGGTTTTCTCAATGAGTTGATCGGCGCTTTTGCTGAGGGGCTCAGGAAGCCATTCGTTGGCGAGATTTTTCCACATGTCGCGGCGAGCCTGGTGAGAGGCTTGTTGGCGAATCCGTCGTTTAGCTGTGATGTTGTTGTTCAGATTAACCGCGATGATGATATCGGCACCCAGAGCCCGGCAGGTTGAGACAGGCACTGGGTTCACCAGTCCGCCGTCTGTGATCCATGCATCATGGTGTTTGACAGGGGCAAACAATCCGGGTTGCGCAAAAGATGCTCGCATGGCGCGCAACAGAGAACCTTTCTGGATCCAGATTTCGCGTCCGCTGTCCATCTCAGTGGCGACGGCTGCGTAATCGATAGGCAGATCTTCTATAGGTCTGTCGCTGAAATGTGCCTCCAGGCGCTTGAGGACGCGTTCGCCCTCAATCAGGCCGCCGCTGCCCAACGAGATATCCAGTAGAGAGACAATGTCTTTCCAGGTAAGAGACTCTGTCCATGTCTTTAGAGCGTCAAGGTGCCCACTTGCGTAGGCGCCACCCACCAAGGCGCCGATGGATGAGCCGCAGACGATCTCGGGTTTAATATCGTTGGCGAGCAGCGCTTCAAGAATGCCAATGTGTGCCCATCCGCGGGCGCCGCCGCTGCCCAGGGCAATGCCAATTTTTTTACTGTCCATGGAGATCTTCCTGCCAAGAAGCGCACATTTTAGGGGCTCCTTAAGGTGCTGTCAGCAGTGCTCGGTTACGAACAGAAACACTGGGCAAATTCGTGTGACTCCAGATAGAGGCATGTCTGCCTATACTGACGGTAAGACTCACCATTGTATTGTGGACGGACGCATACCCGATGACTTCAAAAAGAGCCAATGGCCATTGTTTTCAATTTTCCTTATTAGCAGTCCTGTGTTGCGCCAGCCTAGCCGCATTGGCGCAAGAGAACACCGGCGAAGGCGTCAGTGAATTGGAGGAGGTTTTGGTTCAACCTTCCCCAGAACCTGAGCCCGATTTTGTGTTGGGCACGGGCGTGAGTGGCGAAACGCTGCGACGCATGCCTGGCGGAGGCGGAGATCCAGTGCGAGGCCTGCAAGCGATGCCAGGCATGACCTTTGTTGATGATTCAGAAGCTGCACCTGCGGTTCGTGGCTCTCGCCCAGAAGAGAACTACATGGAGGCGGACTTCATCCCAGTGGGTTACCTGTTCCACGCAGGCGGTGTTATCAGTGTGTTTAACGCGGATCTGGTGGAGTCATTTACGATTTATTCCTCTGCGTATGGCCCTGAATACTCAGGCGTGACGGGTGGTGTATTTGATATCCGTCTGCGCGATCCCAAAACGGATCGCTGGCAAGGTAATTTTGATGCGAGTTTTCTGCACGCTGGTGTGTTGATTGAAGGCCCGGTGACTGACGACCAATCCCTGTACCTTGCTGGGCGAATGAGCTATCTGGATTTGTTTCTTGAAGATCAGCTTGAAGATGAGGATGGCATCGAGTTTAAGCAGTTTCCGAAATACAGCGATTATCAGGGGAAATACGTATGGCATGCTGCGGCTGATTCAACGCTCCGCTTCCAGATCAATGGGGCCGCTGATAAGCAGGAAATTATCGTTTCAGACGACTCTGAGGAAGTGGATACAGACCCGATTTTTGCGGGACGACACTACGAATCAACCGCATTTCATGAACAGGCGCTGCTCTGGGAGACAACCTTGCCGGGCGGTGGTTTATGGCAATCCGCTTTGGGGCATTCGTCGTCGACCAGCGAAGCCCAAGTAGGCCGGGCAGGAGATACCGATGTTGAACTGGATCGTTGGCTGGTGAAGAGTCATGCAAGCGTGCCGCTGAACCAGCGTCATGACTTGAAAGTAGGTGCTGAGGTGACTCACATCAACGCAGACTTTACTGTGGGCTTTAATGATCCGGCATGTACAGAGTTTGAAACGGATTGTTTGTTCACGGGCGCTGAGCGCCTTGAGACTGTTGAGTCCACGCGCATCAATGTGGGGCATTTATTTGTAAAAGACAACTGGTATGTATCGGAGGACTTCACGCTGTATCCAGGTGTCGTCTTGCACGGCGAGGACTATCTGGACAAAGTGTTTGTTGAGCCGCGATTGTCCGGGGAATATCGGGTGAATCCCAACTTGAGTATGAGCGCGGGTACAGGTATTTATCATCAAATGCCTGACTTCATACAAGTGAATGAGGTCTTTGGGAATCCGGATCTGGACTATATTCGTTCGGTTCATGCAGTGACAGGAGTAGACGTAAAGCTTGGGGCTGGATGGTCAGTCAAGTCGGAGTTGTATTATAAGTGGCTGGACAAGCTAGTGACTGGCGATGATGAAAATCGTTATGCCAATGATGGTGAGGGCTACGCCTATGGCCTGGAGACCTTGGTGCGCAAAGACCTCTCGGAGCGCCTCAGCGGTTGGTTGTCTGTGTCATTGTCAAAAGCAAAGCGTAAGCACAAGCTTACTGGTGATACGTTTGTGTTTGACTATGATCAGCCGGTGAATGTGTCTCTGGTTGGTAACTATCGTTTGTCGCCCAAGTGGGAGTTGGGCGCGAAGTTATGGGTCCACAGTGGTACAGCTTACACGCCCATTATTGGTGCTGAGTTGGACGAGGAGGTGGAAGACCTTTACCGGCCCCAATATGGTGCGATTAACAGCGATCGATTCCCTACGTTTCAGCGGCTGGATCTGCGGGTTGATCGTGTGTTCACGCGTCGCAGTGGTAAGCAAAGCCGCGCATATCTTGAGTTATTGAATGTGCTCGATGCGCGCAATGTTTCTGATTACGACTACAATGGTGATTACGCGGAGCGCAAAGAAGTGACGCAGCTGCCGCTTATCATTGGTTTGGGGTTTTCGGCGGAGTTCTAATGAACTCCGTAGTTGCATTATAGAGAGGCAGTCTTTCTTATTACCAGCTCGTATATTAATGCTACCGCTAGCGTTATGAGGCTATGCTAGATTTAACTCAGATACGACAATGATTGTTACGCAAGTGCAACTTTTTTGCGCCTGCAGATAACTCTTGTCGTAACGGCGGTATTTTGGCGCTATCATACGGTGTAGCACTGGTTTTCTGCAGTGTTGTTACTACCGTTCAAATGGACCTAGAGGCTGGTTTTTCAATGAAATTTCGACAGATTTTGACCGTGCTGGTATTCATGGTTGCTGCCGTGGTCATGAAAAACGCGCTTCCCAATCAGTCCATGATCAATCCGAATGCCGCTCCAGTTGTTAACGAGACCGGTGCATCCAATCTTGTCGCCTTGTTGTCACCTGAAGTTATGTATGCTGTGACTCTGGAGATCCCGGGGCGCGAAACGGCGGCATCCTCCGCATTTATTCCTATGCCCGTTCCTGGTTCAGTCATCGTCTTGGTGGTCACTGTGCTTAGCCTGGTCTCTATCGCGCGCATGGCGGCTTCTTAGTTGCATCCAGCGCCAGCATAGCGCGTCTCACAGGTCTCTGTGTAACGCGCAGTTCTGGCTGCGACGGTTAAGGCAGTGATGGTGTGGTCGATATGAAATCAGAGAGGGTGTGTTTTTCGCCTCGCTCTGGGAGTCCCTTGTTGTGTCAAATGATCAATCCAGATCTCCGGTCACCGAGGTATGTTGGTAATTAGCCCGTTACTGGAAACCCAATGTTAAAAAACGCTACCAGACTCGCTGTTACGCTGTTTTTTTCAGCCATTTGTCTGATGCCATCAATGATTCTGGCCCAGGATGAACACGCATCGGTTGTCTCTACCGAAAACTCACAAACGGCTGCTGATGCCACGGATGACAGTACACTGGCGCTCAATAACGTGGCACCAATGTCTGAGCAAAGTGTCAAAGAAAAGGTGACTGAAAACGGGCCCGTATTGTTGGTGCCGATGGTGTTGGTGTTGCTGGCGTTAGTGGCCGTTTCTAGGCGCAAAGAGCAAGACTAGCGCCTGAGGTACTGCCGCCACTCCTGCTGCAGTCAGTGTTTGTTCAGATCGCCGCTGATAGGCTGGTGGTTACTGGTGACGGTTGAATGACGCTTTTGAGGCTGATTTTAAACGTTGATAGATGCTGTATATTTGAGCCAAGTATGTGATAATACACGCTAATCGCTTT
>DOIU01000025.1 GCA_003511825.1 Gammaproteobacteria bacterium
CTTGTATAAAGCGCTCCATTAAAAAACGCTCGACCGGTTTGATATCGGCCTCAAAGGCCATCGAACGGTGATCCTCGCGGCTCAGCCAATCCTCAAGCTGGCGCTGCTGGCGAAAGTAGAGCGCGTCCACCGCTGCGCCATCGGGTCCGCGAAGCTGGCTGGCGCGGCGCTCATCAGCGCCCGCGCCCACCGGCCCATCGCGAGACACAAAGCACACCGCCTGCTGCTGATTGAACTGCAGCCGTGCTGGCCCCTCGGGTGTTTGCACCCACAGGGTGTAACGCAAACCCTGATCGGTGTCGCGCCATTGGCGTTGCAGCAGGTATCCGGTGGTGCTTTGTACTGACATAAAGCGGCATAAGGCAATCTTGCGCCCATGGTGGCGAAGGATGCATCGCCTGTCCAGTGCACCAAATTCAAAGGAGCAGAACACGCCTCAAAATTGATAATACGAATTATTTACATTAGCATTTGCGTATTTCCTCATTTGAGTTGTCACCTATGCAGCCTCACACGATACACCCCATCCATCAGCCGCAAGCACCTGAACCTTCAACCATTGATACAAGGGTGAAACGCGCGCAATCAATCTTCACTGTTAGAACCGGTCTCCTTGCCCTCCCGGTGTTGTTGCTCAGTGTCTCGACGGCAGCCCTCGGCCAAGCTGAAACCGACGGCGTCACAGCGCTGGACGACGTGTCTGTCACCTCCTCATCGGAGACAGCCACCAGCCCCATCATCGGCTACTCTGCCCAACGCAGTGCGACTGGCACAAAAACGGACACGCCGCTGATTGAAACACCCACGTCTGTGCAAGTCATTCCACGCGACCTTATTGAGCAGCAACAGGCCATTCAGCTCAAAGACGTCTACGAAAACGTCAGTGGGGTGCAACAAGCCGGTAACACGCTCAATGCGCAATCGGAAGTATTGCCTATCATCCGAGGTTTTGAATCACCGACACTGTTGCGCAATGGTCTGCGTGCCACTGCGGCGGGCGCTGTCGATCTCATCAATATTGAACGCGTTGAAGTGCTGAAAGGCCCGGCCTCAATACTCTATGGTGCACTAGAACCCGGGGGCATCATCAACTACGTGACCAAACGGCCGCTCGCCGAGACTCACCATCAGGTCGGCATTGAGCTTGGCAGTGAAAGTTTTCTGCGCGCCTCACTGGACTCTACCGGTCCCATCAATACCGGTGGCACATGGATGTATCGCGTGAACGCCGCGCTTACAGACAGCGAGTCCTTTAGGGACGAGATTGAGCTGACACGCACCACTGTCGCACCGAGCTTCCTCTGGACCCCGGGCAAAAACACCGAGTTACTGCTCGATTTTGCGTACACCGCTGAGTCTCAACCTTACGACTCTGGCATCCCCATCTCTGGCGAAGGCGAGCCTTTGGTTGCCGACAGCACGTTTTTTGGTGACCCCGACCTCAATGGCCGAGAAAACGATGATTACTACGCCAGCTATCAGCTCACCCATCAAATTAACCCCGTCTGGCAACTGAGAAACCAAGTGCAGTTTCACCGTGCTGATAACCGCAATGAATCCTTACGCAATCGCGGTGTACGCAACGAGGACACGGAAATCCGTCAGCGCTATCAACATGAAGACCGCGTTGAGGATGAAACCCAGTTCGTACTGGACGGCATCGCCACATTTAATACCGGTGACACGAAACACACACTGCTTGTGGGGGCAGAAGTCATTCAGCAGGAGACCGATTGGCAACGTTATCGCGAAAACCTCGACAATGTGGTGATCTCGAACAACCCCGCTGTTGACTTCGATCCGCCGGCAGACCAAACCTTCTCCGACGAACCTGCATCAACCGATTGGTACGGGATTTATGTACAAGACCAAATGTCGATGCTTGAAGACGGTCGTCTGAAACTCTTGGTTGGCGTGCGGTACGACGACGTGAAAACCAACCGCAGCCGCAATGGCACCGCATCACCCGAGGTCAAGGACGACGCGATCACCGCGCGCGCCGGACTGCTGTATCAGTTTAACGATCAGCATTCAGCGTATATCAGCGCCAGTCAATCCTTCCAACCGCAATTCCCAGGCACGGTGGACAGAGACGGCAACTCACTCGACCCTGAAACCGGTAACCAAATTGAGGTGGGCTATAAGAACGCGCTGCTTAATGGCAAGCTAATATCCACAGTCTCTGTCTACCGCATCGAGAAAGATGATGTGGCAGTGTGGGATCAAGCCTACTTTGATGAGGTGGGCGAAGCCGCTTACTTTCCGGGGGTAAAACAACGCAGCCAAGGCTTGGAAATCGATGTTGCAGGCCAGCTGACACCGCAACTCAAGCTGCTGGCAAACTACAGCTATACCGATACTGAAGTCCTCGAAAACCAAGGCGATCCATCTCAGGAAGGCGAACCCATCGGCGGCGTCTCAGAGAACCTTGCCCGGCTCTGGCTCACCTATGACTTTGCCGGCCCACTTCAGGGCGTGGGCATCAGCGGCGGGATTCGTCATGTTGGACAGAGCAGCGTACAGTTTTCTCCCGAGATCACACTGGACAGCTACACGCTAGCCGATGCGGCGCTTTGGTACAGTTGGAAAAACTGGCGCGCTAGCGTGAAGGACAATAACCTTCTCGACGAAGAGTACATTGCCAGGGCTTA
>DOIU01000142.1:0-402 GCA_003511825.1 Gammaproteobacteria bacterium
TAGCGAACGGGTGCTGTTCCACGTGGGCACGTAGTAAGTGAACCGCTTGGACAGAATTTCGGCCCACTCGGGTATCCGATTTCGCCTCGCCTTTTTAATTTCTTTCTCGCGGATCTGCCCCTTTTTCATCCGGAAGAGGTATTGTGATATCGGCCGGTAAAATCGTAGTGTGATTTCAGTGGGATTATTGCCGTCCAAATTTTCTCCATTGATCGCGCCGTTAACGTAGACGACTGTAACTATCTTGTTTTTTGAGACCTCCCGACGCAGTGTGATGTCATAACCGTCGACCTTCAGCTCTACCGAGCCAAAAACCCCCACCAGTTCGTTCTCGACGTCGGTCCACTGTTCGGGGGTCATGCCTTGCCCCCATTGCATCCGATACCGACGAGCCGTATCTCT
>DOIU01000142.1:686-13601 GCA_003511825.1 Gammaproteobacteria bacterium
GGGGGTCATGCCTTCCCCCCATTGCATCCGGGACCGACGAGCCGTATCTCTCTGTTGTGCTGTTTTAAATGGTTGATCAATCGTTTATTACAGCCCCAGTACGGCGTGTAAATGGTGGCTTTTTCTTCCAGTTTACGCAGGGTTTCATCGTCACCAGTGCCCCGCGCGACTGCTATGGCTGTTTTTCTATTCACACCGTTAGGCATTGAATAGACATACCGTCGCGACGGATAAAAAAAACGCCGCGCTATTTCTGTTGGGTTATCAATGCAGATATCGTCTCTGCTCACCGTGCCGTTAACGAGTGCCACTGTTTTCAACGATGTGTCCACGACACCTCGGATTAACACAACGTTGTATCCGTCGATGTTCAGATCGACCCTGCCCATAATGCCGGTCAGCTCGTTATTCACATCAGTCCATTGCTCGGGGGTCATCAGATACAGTCCTCGTAGGGGATGTTCAGCTGCCCATGCAGATCGGGCAGGGCAACATTTTTCATGGCGGAGATCTGCCGCAGGCTGGTCATCGCTCGTGACAGCAGGAACTGCAGGGTGCGGTCCAGCTCGCCGGAGTCCTCGGCAATGTAGTAGCCGGTTTCCGGTGTGCCGCAGATGTGCGAGCCTTTTAACCGCAGTTCCATAATGGCCTGCCGTAGCGCGCGTTGTGACACGCGCTGTGGGTTCGGGCTGGTGATCACTTCTTCGACGGCGCTGTAGCATTCGGCTGCCAGTTCGGCAGCGCTGATGCCGTTTTTTTCGCCGATGTGTCCAGATAACACAGCGAGCACGCGGTCGTGAGGGACACTAATTTGCATGTTTTTTCTCCACTCGCCATTGAACCTGTGCGCCACCGACCCGCGCGGCCATGATGGTCGTTGGCCCTTCGTCTGGTAGATTGCTCACGGTTTTAACAACACCGCACAGCGTTCTACAGCGCGGCGAATGCTCAACCCAGATGACAGGTACAGCCCCCTGAACAGTGATCCGGTACGGCCGGAAACCGTCTGTGAGCAGTGTGTTACCTACAGAGTAGGCAACGACCAGCGCGTCCATGAGGTGTTTAGCGAGTTTGCCGTCTCTCAGTGAGGTGCGAAACGGGGCTGCATATGCTGATGTGTCTATCTGTTGTTGATTCATGATTCACTTCCTGTTCTGTTGTGCGGGCAGCGCTTGCACGCTTTGAAAAGTTTTACGCGCAGCGGATTTGTCGCTGCAAATGGCTGCATCTGTATTTCCAGGCATTTGTGTAAATTGAGATCGCCCAACACCGGGCAGTCGAGAGTGACACCGAGCAGCGCGCCGTTAATCGCGCTCTCGACTCGTGCTAGGTCGCCCGTGTACTTGCCTTTCAGTACTTGGTTGACGACCGTTGCCGAATATCCGATCTGGCGCCCAACGGCAGCCTGCGACGTACGGTCGCAGGCTTCACGCAGAGCGCAGAGCCATGCTGGCTCGGTGGTCACTGGGCACCCCCTTCGCGTGAGTAGACGACTCTGTTTTTGTTGGGGTCGAATACGTCGCCGTTGCGCTGGATCATAGGAGGCTTGGGGCCTGTGTTGCGATTAGGCATGAGCACGTATCGCGCTGGGCGTCCGGGTCCGCACTTTTTCAAATACTTCGCTTTGGACAGAATTTGCACGTAACGCCTAACGTCTTCGTGGGAGACGTCGCTGCCTGCTGCTGATGCTGCGCTGATGATCTCCTGGTAGGTGAAGCCTTTGTGCAGGATGCGGATCGACTGCCAGATTCGACGGCGTTTGTCACCCTGCGTCACAGGCTCACCACTCGCCGTGACGCGAGGCGCATCGATGCCAACGTCTTTTTTCAGAGTGTACATCTTGCCCAGCAGCAGATTACGCTGGACATAGGTCTAGCCGACACGCCGAGTGTCCGTCCCTGAGACGATCAAATATCCTGATTTATGCAAGCCAGACACGTAGCTTTTAATCGTCTCTCTGTTAACGCGGCTTTCACTTTCCAGATCACCGATACTGAACTCGCGCAGTTTACGAATGGCTGCCCAAACCCGATCTCGCGGCGTTAGGTAGCCGTCTGCAGCAGTCAAGTTGACAGGTTTGCGTGACATCAGCCCACGCTCCGGCGTGGCGGCTCACCGGTGTACAGCTCGCGGCGACCCCATTCTTTTAGTGTTACGCCGTTCCACCCCTCCGATTTTGCGGTGCTTTGGATATTGTGCAGATTGACGCATATGCGGCGGGTGACGCCGCGAGTAGCGATAACGATTTTGTCCAGCACGTCTTGCCCGATGGTGACGTCAGGGCAGTACATACGCGCCAGCTCTCTCGCGTCAGCACTGTCTGCTGGCTGGGCGGGCTGCCACTGCAATACCCGGTTATGGAAGCGCTCCCACTGCCGCAGTTTGACGCTCAATTTTTCTTCGCCGATAAGCAGGATTGGCGCGCCGGAGCCTTCGTAGATATCTCGAATCACTTCGATGGATCGTTTTTTGACGATGTGGTCCACTTCGTCGATGATCAGTGGGCGTTCGGATAATGCAAGTTGTTCGCTGACCTGGTCGACCATGCCCGCGATGGTTTGCTCGGGGGCGATCCCCATCTCCCTGATGATATTGTTCAGCAGGGATTTTGTAGTCCAGACGGATTTGCACTCCAGGTAATACGCCGAGTGTTTGTTTGAGGTGTACGCGGCTGCGAATGATTTACCGTAGCCGCTGGGGCCATACGGGACCACGATACCTGGCAGGTGCGGTGGCCGTTCGATAGCGGTTTGCAGCAACCGTGATGCCAGCCCTACATTTTTTAGCGGGGCGGTCGATGGAGCTAAGAGATTGACAAACGAATCGTTGTGTTTCATGATTGTATCCAGTAAATCCAATAGTTGTTGTACGAATTAGCCGGACCGCGAATCCGGCTTTTTTGTGCACGACGCATAGTCATCAATCGACAGCCCGAAATCGTCGAAAAACTCTCTATTTGCCGTGTAGTCACTGGTTGTTTTGTATCGATTAAGATCGCGGATCTGCTGGGCCGTGACTGGTTCTCCCTGCTGAATCCGTCGCTCCAGCACAATCCAGTCGGCATAGATAGTCCGGCTGTCCCGCTCGTGGCACTGAGGCATGTTGAGAACCGTGGCGGTGTCACGGGCGTGTTCATTGCGAAATTCATCAATCGCGCGCTGTTGGTCGTCGGTGACCGTGGGTTTCGGATTCGCAACCATTCGGTCGGGGGCTGTGAATGGGCGCACAATTTTGGCGGCGACGTCGGCGGGTTGCTCCGAATCGGGTAGCTGGCCAGCGACCTCGATTGCCGACATTTGGGTTTCCGCTTTCGCTGACTCTTTGGTGGCGCGCATCCATTGTTTCCGTGCGCGTGTGAACTCACGGCCGGCTTCTGTGTCGCCGAATCCGGTAGCGTCAATGCAAGGCGCGTCACAGATGTATTTGCCGTCGAGCGAGTAGATGTACACGTATTCGTGCAGATCTTGCGGATCGAATCGAACGACGACGCGCTGGCCCACCAGCTCGATGAGGTCTGGTGCGTGGTAGCGGTTCCGCCCTTTGCCAACGGCGGCGCCGGCGTCGAGTGTCACCGTGGCATCACGCTGCACGAGAATGGCCTCGGCGGCTAGCATCCAGAGCCGTTTTTGCGCGTCGTTGGGTTTGCGAATAATGCTGTTTTCGTAACTCTCGAAAAACACCTGGTCAAAGGATTTGACCCCATCAGCCATTTCGGATCGGCGCTTGCCCTTAGCATTCCACGCGATCACTTCCTGGTTAAGAATGCGGATAAAGTCAGCCAGCGGTATCGCTCTTGATCGATAGTTCTCTGGTTTTGAGCTGACGTTTGCGCCGGTGTAACTCCCGGCTAAATATGGGTGTTTGTCGATGTATTCGCCGAGGCCGCCTACGCCAAACGCGCGCTCTACAGGTTTGGCCTGGCCGTGCCCTTTTCCGTCGATTACCGATGTCCAGTGCACGCTAATATCGAGGGCGGGGAGGATGCCGAGTGGATCGTCGTCGCGGACCTTGAACCGGTAGCGATTAGGAACGCCGCCGGTTAGCCATTTATTGGCTGCCGCCCTTGTATTGTCGATAGTGGCGTCACTGGGAATGCCCCATTGATCGAGGAGGTCGCCGATAGAGAGTCGCAGCAGATCGCTGTGCTCTGTTTGATCAGTGCGGTACGCCAGTATTTTTCGGCTGTAGACGTCCTGCCAAAACCACGTTTTTGGTCTTGCGATTTCACCGTTTGGCCACTCGACGAACACGTTGTGCTGGTAGCCATCGCCACTTATCCATTGCAGCGCGTGTAAATCTTTGACGGTACGTTGTTGTGAGGGGTAGAGCCTCATCAATCCCTGCGGCCCGTCGCGTGCAAAAACACGCACGGGGCGCGATATCTCTCGGCTCATTTTACGTTTGAGCGTCGCCAGAGACGGTATGACCCAGTCGTGAGCCTGTGCGGCCCGCTCTAATCGGTGATAACACGCGGCATAGGTTGGTCGCTCGTTTCGCAAAAAATCCGCTTTGAACATTTCCCATGCGGCGTCGCTGATTTCTGCGCTCGGGGCGCTGCCGTGGTGGTGGGGGACCAACGCGGCTAACCAGTCGCTGCGGCTGTAGCGTGATATGCCGGCGTACAGCCGCAGCAGTGTTGCCCGGCTGGTGCCGGTTTCGCGCGCGATCTGGTTCCAGGCTGCCGTCCGCTTTTCACCCGCGTCGATAAGTGCAAGTGCGGCATTGATGGCGTTTAGCCGCTGCCGCGCTTTGTCTTTCTGTCGTTGCGATTTCTGATCAAACGCATCCCATAGCTGATTTGCGTTATACGCAAAAGGCTCCTCAGCGTCTGATGGCTGAGGAGAGGGCGCATCAGCGCTGGAGGAAATGAGTGCCGCTCGGGTGTCGGGTGGCAGTGAGTCCAGGTGGTATTCGTAGCCTTTACCGGTTGCCCGCTGGCGTTTGGTTGCACCATCACGCGCCAGCTTGGATCGGACGTTTTGCGGGGTGCCGGGCATGCCGGGCAGTCCTGCGAGTTGCTGGGCGTTAAACCATTCGACGGTCATGCGTGTTCCTGTCCGCAGAGCTGCGCGAATCGCTGCTGCCGTTGTGCGTAACGCTCAGGCCAGATTTGTTGTACAGATGTGTTAAGGGCCTCAGCGATAATCACTTCACATTTTGGGTAGGGTTTACGCAGTGCTGTATACAAGGCGGAGTGGCTGGAATAACCGTTTTCACTGGCTAACTGGAGCAATGATGTGCCGTTTTCACGGAGCGCAGCAAGAATCGCTTCGGGCGGCCAATCTTTCACATCTGATTCCATTATGTCGGCGTTGTTTTTCATATATGTTATAGAATAAGAAACATATATGATTTTATCAAGGGCAAATGTGAAGTTTTTTCTCATGAGCGAGCATTAAGCTGTTGAGATTCCTCGCTCGACATGAAGTGGTATACTGTTGCGGCCCCGTCACAGGACCCATCCGTGAGCAAATCCGTAAAAATTCATGCAGAAATGTTGTCGTCAAGTGTTCCGACGCGTATCACTGAGCTGATACAGCGACACGGCATAAAGCAGTTGAGCGATAGAACGGGCATTTCTGGCGTGCAGATTGGGCGCTACGGAAAAGGGCAATCGCAGCCGACGGCCGAGAAAATCATCGCGCTCGCTATCGCCGGTGGCGTGACCACTCAATGGCTACTGTGTGGAGAAGGTGAGGGGTTGAGTGTTCGCGATGGTGGCGCGATTTACGACGTCAGCTCGCGAGAGCAAGATTCGCAAGCGATTGTTAAGATCGTCGCAACGTTGGAAGAGCTGCTGAGCGAGACGGGCAGGGGACTGTCGCCGACGCAAAAGGGCGAGACTGTTGCGGCGTTTTTTGACATGTATAAGCTCAATGCCTCGACGCTGGAGGATGTCGTTTTTAGGCAACTCCTGAAAACCTACATTTCTGCCAGCGCCCGCTAAAAGCCTCGCCTAAGCCGATTTAAAAAAATAAGTAAAATCAAACACCTATATAGAAAGGAATGCTCGTGGCAATGGAAAAGAATGCCGCGTTCTTTTCTCGACAAAAGGAATGCTGGTGTTTTGTGGGGGCATCTGGCTGCAAGTCCCCACCTGTTGAGGTTTCTCGCGTTAGCGCCAAAGGAATGCTGTCTCAGATCGAGTGATCATGCAGGCAAAAATCGTCAATTTCGCTGTTTTTGTTGCAAAACAAATTCCGCCGTTTAAGGGCGTTCAAATGGGCAATAATGGCCAGCCTTGCAGATAGCTGTGAACAGCCGTCAAATCGCGCTATACTGCGCCTTACGGCAAAATATGATCCCACGAAATACCGGCAAATCCCGGATAATCCCGCGAAAAATCGGCCACTCGGGGTTTTGTCTCAATATCAGTGATCAACGGCAGCCAGTGACATCAGGCCAGCGGTGATCAGCGCTACAGCGCTGCCTTGAAAGGGCTGAGGGACATCGGCGGCATCAATACGCTCGCGCAGCGCGGCAAACAAGATCAGCACCAGGGTAAAGCCCAAGGCTGCGCCAAATCCGTAGAGTGCGGATTCCACGAAGTTGTTCCCTTCTTGGATATTCAGCAGCGCGACGCCCAGTACGGCGCAGTTGGTGGTAATGAGTGGAAGAAAGATGCCCAGCACGTTGTGCAGCAGTGGACTTGTCTTGTGCACGACCATTTCGGTGAATTGCACCACGGCGGCGATGATCACGATAAAGGTGATGGTGCGCAGATATTCCAGGCCCAGCGGCTGCAGCAACCAGGTGTTGGCGAGGTAGCTGCAGACCGAGGCCAGGGTCAATACAAAGGTCGTGGCCAGCCCCATGCCGGTCGCGGTTTCGAGCTTACGTGATACCCCCATAAACGGACAGAGCCCCAAAAATTTAACCAGCAAAAAATTGTTAACCAGCAGGGTACTGACGAGTATGAGCAGGTACTCTTTCACGAACGCCTATTTGACCCGCATACCGGGTTCTGCCCCGCTGTCGGGGGTGAGGACAAAGAGATCTTTCCCCCCGGGGCCTGCGGCCAGCACCATGCCTTCGGACATGCCGAAACGCATTTTGCGCGGGGCCAGGTTTGCGACCATCACGGTGAGGCGACCACGAAGATCATCGGGTGAATAGGCGGACTTAATGCCGGCGAACACTTGGCGCTGTTTGCCGATGTCGAGGGTCAAGCGAAGGAGTTTGTCCGCGCCTTCGACGTGCTCGGCATCGACGATTTTGGCGATGCGCAGGTCGATCTTGTCAAAGTCAGCGTAGGTGATTTCGGGTTTGAGAGGGTCATCCGCGAGCGCACCCGTAGGCGCGGGTGTTTGCGTGGCTGCAAGGTCTTGCTTAGAGGCTTCGGTCATTTTCTCTACCGTGGCTGTCTCTATACGTTTAAGCATAGCACTGAAACGTTGGATATCGTGGCTGAGTAGAGGTTCCTGAGTGCTGTCCCAGCGCATATCGCCGCACTGCAAAAACGCCTCAGACTTTTCTGCCAACTGCGGTAGCACCGGTTTGAGGTAGTTGACCAACACGCGGAACAGGTTAAGACCCTGTGTGCATATGCCATGCACTTGGGGGCGTGTGTCAGGATCTTTTACCAGGACCCAAGGCTCAGCCTCGGCAATATAATGATTGGCGCGGTCGGCCAAGGCCATGATCAATCGCATTGCCTGGCTGAATTTGCGGGCTTCGTAGGCCTCGGCAATAGCCACGCCCTCGTCAACGAAGTCTTGATACAGCGCCGCATCGGGCAAAGCTTCGCTCAGCTTGCCATCAAAAGACTTGGTGATAAAGCCCGCGCAGCGACTGGCGATGTTAACAACCTTGCCCACCAAATCGGCGTTGACGCGGGTGACGAAGTCTTCCAGGTTGAGGTCGATGTCTTCTACTTTATGGTTGAGCTTGGCTGCAAAGTAGTAGCGCAAATACTCGGGGTCCATGTGTTCGAGGTAGGTGCGCGCCTTGATAAATGTGCCGCGTGATTTGGACATTTTGGCGCCATCGACGGTGAGAAAGCCGTGGCAAAACACCGCGCTGGGCGTGCGAAATCCGGCGCCGTGTAAAATCGCCGGCCAGAATAGGGTGTGGAAATAGGCGATGTCTTTACCGATAAAGTGGTAGAGCTCAGCTTCAGAGTCCTCACGCCAGTAGCTATCAAAATCGTCGCCCGTGCGCTCACAGAGGTTTTTGTGGCTGGCCATATAGCCAATCGGTGCGTCCAGCCAAACATAAAAGTACTTGCCAGGTGCGTCTGGGATCTCAAAACCCCAGTAGGGCGCATTGCGAGAGATGTCCCAGTCTTGCAGACCGTCTTCAAACCACTCTTCGAGCTTGTTTCGGATTTCGGGCTGCAGCTTGCCACTGTCCATCCAGCTGCGCAGCATGGGCTCGAAGTTTGAGAGTTTGACAAAATACTGCTCAGAGTCGCGCAATTCCGGCGTGCTGCCGGAAACGACTGAGCGAGGGTTGCGCAGTTCAGTGGCGTCGTAAGTGGCGCTGCAGACCTCGCAGTTATCACCGTATTGGTCCTCTGCTTCGCAGGTGGGGCAGCCGCCTTTGACATAGCGATCGGGCAAAAACATGTTTTGCTCTGCGTCATAGAGCTGTTTGATCGTGCGCTTGTCAATATGCCCGGCATCGCGCAGCCGGGTGTAAATTAACTCGGCGAAATGGCGGTTCTCGTCCGAGTGCGTGGTGTAAAAATTATCAAACGAGAGCAAAAAGTCGCGAAAGTCCGTTTCATGCTCCTCCTTAACCTGGGCGATAAGCGCTTCTGGGGTGAGCCCGAGTTCCTGAGCTTTGAGCATAATGGGTGTACCGTGCGCGTCATCGGCCCAAACCCAAGTGCAGCGGTTTTCACGTTGGCGTTGAAAGCGCACCCAGATATCCGTTTGAATGTACTCCACAAGGTGACCCAAGTGGATGGAGCCGTTAGCATAGGGTAGGGCACTGGTAACCAAAATGTCGCGTGGGGTTGCTTGTGTACTCATGAGGTCTCGATTGACGGTTGGTCTGGGCGGAATCACTGAAATCGATCAAGAATACCAGCCTTTTGCGGCAGCAACCACAGGGTCTGTCTTGGGTTGCGGGAGCCAGCACGAGCGCAGTTGTTGAGCACGGGCTGAGCGTGGGTTTAGTGTATGATTTGCGCGACGGCATTGTACTTAGCAATGAGGCGAACACAAGCCTCAGGCTACATAACACATCATCCGGGGAATAGGTTCATGACATCTCTTGATAAAGACACTTTTGAGGCAACTTTAGGCGCTTTTGTTGATCCGAATGCAGGGATCAGCCTGGCGGAGTCCGGTGCGTTGGGCGCAATCCGTGTAGACGGCGATCAAGTCGATGTGGATATCGAGCTTGGTTACCCGTGTGTGCGCTATAAGGACACGCTGCAGTCCGACCTGCGCGATGCTGTCCAAGCTGTGCCTGGCTTGGGTCGGTGCACTTTCCATATTTCCCACCGTATCACCGCGCATTCGGTGCAGCACGGCGTTAAGAGGATGTCGAATGTCAAGAATATTATCGCCGTCGCATCCGGTAAGGGTGGCGTTGGCAAGTCGACCACATCCGTGAATGTCGCGCTCGCCTTGGCCAGTGAGGGCGCCACCGTGGGGCTGTTGGATGCGGACATCTATGGACCCAGTCAGCCGCGTATGATGGGGCTGTCGGGGCAGCCCGACAGCAAGGATGGCAAATCGCTGGAGCCGATGGAAAACTATGGCGTGCAAACCATGTCGATTGGATTTCTCATTGATGAGGAATCGCCGATGATTTGGCGTGGTCCCATGGTGACCCAAGCGCTAGAGCAGTTGCTCAATGATACCCAATGGCGTGATCTTGATTACTTGATCATTGACCTGCCGCCGGGTACCGGGGACACACAGCTGACGCTGGCGCAGAAGGTGCCGGTCAGCGGCGCCATCATTGTGACGACGCCCCAAGACATCGCTTTGCTCGACGCGCGCAAAGTCCTCAAGATGTTTGAAAAAGTGGAGATCCCAATTCTCGGCATTGTGGAGAATATGAGTCTGCACATCTGCAGTCAGTGTGGCCATGAAGAGGCGATCTTCGGTCAAGGCGGGGGGGAACGCATGGCCTCCGAGAGTGATGTCGAGTTGCTGGGGCGGTTGCCACTCGATATCCGCATTCGAGAGCAGGCTGACACCGGCCATCCCACGGTGGTGTCGGAGCCTGAGAGTCGGGCTGCCGAGATCTACCGAGAGGTTGCCCGAAAAGCCGCCGCACGCTTGTCACTACAATCTAAAGACTACTCCGCGAGCTTCCCAAATATTGTGATTCAGAACAACTGAGGGCGTTGGCCGCGCGTGCAGTGTCTGCTGACTAACCTTGGCATTTTGTAAGCTAATTTGGCAGAAAATCGGGTTGTTTAGGTGGTGCCGCTGATTGTGTTTTGATTCTGGGTATTGCATTCTCAATGCATGTTTTTACACGGGTATTCGGCGGTTTTATGTCAAATTCAGAACAGAGTGCGAAGCACCATGTGGTGGTGGTGGGTGGTGGTTTTGCGGGCTTGCAGTTAGTCAAAACACTCAAGCATCCCCAAGTGCGCATTACGCTGATTGATCAGCGCAATCACCACTTGTTTCAGCCCTTGTTGTATCAGGTTGCCACCACGATCTTGCCGACCTCGGAGATCGCTTGGCCTATTCGCCGCGTCTTGCGAAAGCGCAAGGATGTTACCGTCCTTATGGCGACAGTCACCGCTATTGATTCCGATAAGCGCACGGTGAGCTACACAAATGGTGGCACGCTGAGCTACGACACCCTGGTACTGGCTACCGGCGCACGCCATTCGTACTTTGGCCGTGATGAGTGGGAAAACACAGCCCCTGGGCTGAAAACCCTCGAAGATGCGACCACCATCCGCCGGCGTATACTGCGTGCGTTTGAATATGCGGAGCGAGAGCAGGATCCCGAGCGTCGGCGCGGCTTGCAGACATTTGCAGTGATTGGCGCAGGGCCGACGGGTGTTGAGCTGGCAGGTATTATCGCGGAGTTGGCGCAGAAGGTTTTGCCCGATGAGTTTCGCAATATTGACACGCGCGAGTCGCAGGTTTTATTGATTGAAGCCGGAGATCGCGTGTTACCGGCATTTCCCGAGCAGCTATCGGACTACGCGTCTCAGTCTTTGCAACGCATGGGGATCTCGGTTCTCACAGGACGCCCCGTGACGGAATGCTCCACACAGCAAATCACGGTAGGTGATGAGGTCGTCCCGTGTTGCACAACGATCTGGGCGGCGGGGGTTGCGGCGTCACCAGCGGCGGAATGGTTGGGGGTGCAAGCGGATAAGGCGGGCAGAGTGATCGTTGGCGATGATTTGACGGTCGCAGACAGACCCCATGTGTTTGTCATCGGCGACACCGCCTGCGTCAAAACGTCGGATGGTGGCGTTGTCCCAGGTCTGGCACCGGCTGCCAAGCAGCAGGGCGCATACGTCGCAAAAGTTGTTCAGTCACGCCTGACCGGTCAGGCAGTGCCAAACGCGTTTCGCTATTCACACCATGGCAGTTTGGCCACCATCGGCAAACGTTCGGCGGTCGCTGACTTTGGTTTTGTGCGTCTAAAAGGCGGTATCGCCTGGTGGGCCTGGGGTATTGCACATATCTATTTCCTCATAGGAACGCGCAGCCGGGTGGCGGTCGCTTGGAGCTGGTTATGGTCGTATCTCACCGGACAAAACAGCGCGCGCTTGATCACGCAGCGCGATCTCACCGCATCTGAGCGGGACGTGCGTGATTAATTGCCGGCTAACCGTGGTCTCGTGGCAGAAATAGGGGGCATGCGCGGGCAAAGTTGTCTACAATAGCCGCCGGTTAGTTTGTCTGTCTTCAACGCGTTTCGTCCAGTATGAGCATCAAATCCGACAAGTGGATTCGTCGCATGGCGACCGAACACGGCATGATTGCGCCGTTCGAATCCGATCAAATCCGATACAACGCCGATGAGAACAAGGTTGTTTCTTATGGCACCTCAAGTTACGGCTATGATGTGCGCTGTGCTGATGAGTTTAAAATATTCACCAATATTAACTCTGCTATTGTTGACCCTAAAGCCTTTGATGAAAACAGTTTTGTCGATATTCAATCAGATGTTTGTATTATTCCTCCTAACTCATTTGCACTGGCACGCACGGTCGAATATTTTAGAATTCCGCGTAGTGTTTTGACGGTTTGTTTGGGGAAATCAACCTACGCGCGCTGTGGCATTATCGTAAATGTAACGCCGTTAGAGCCTGAATGGGAAGGACACGTTACGTTAGAGTTCTCAAATACATCACCATTGCCTGCTAAAATCTATGCAAACGAAGGTGTGGCACAGATGTTGTTTTTTGAATCAGATGAGATTTGTGAAACATCGTACAAGGATCGTGGTGGAAAATACCAAGGTCAAAAGGGTGTTACACTTCCTAAAACATAAGCTTAACTAGTTTCTCAAGTAAGTAGTAAACTTTTTTAGATAAGGAACAAATATGAATTCAGAGAAAGTAGTTTTTGCCTTTTTTATTGTTTTAGCTTTAACACTTAATTTCGGTTTCTTCCTTGGTGGGATGGATAATGCTTCACATCACAATATCTACGAGTTATTTGCCGCAATTGTCGTCAGCTTGATTTCTACGGTTTTGAAAGTAGGGGATCGCACTCACATGGGAGCGGTTTTTTTAGCAACCAGTTTAGTAGCTGATCTCCAATTAATTGCTGCCGCTATTGTTTGGGGTGTTGTCGCTAACGTGTATGGTGAAGCCTTAACAGGTGATGCCTTGGCAACCGTTGTTTCATTATCCGGTGGTGCGCTCTTGGCCAATCTGATCTCCGTCATATTACTCATCGCCGAAACAGTTTCAGTGCGCCGATAGTTTGCTAGGGTTTAAATCCTATGCCTAATCTAATATACATTCTGTTC
>DOIU01000358.1 GCA_003511825.1 Gammaproteobacteria bacterium
ACCTCCGGGCATTTCCTCTGGATTGGCGATCGCACGCGCCAGCCTGACCACGCGCATATCGAATACTGCCGGGGCATTCATGACCCGCTCGGACTCAAGTGTGGCCCCAGCTGTGACCCCGACACCTTGCTGCGACTGATCCCGATGCTCAACCCTGGCAACGAACCCGGACGGCTCACGCTGATCTGTCGCTTCGGTCATGACCGAGTCGCCCAGCATTTGCCGCCGCTGATCCGCGCCGTCGAGGCAGAAGGGCATAAGGTCGTGTGGTCTTGTGACCCGATGCACGGCAATACGCTGACCTCCCACTCCGGCTACAAAACCCGCCCCTTTGATCGCATACTGCAAGAGGTGAACACTTTCTTTGACGTCCACGACGCTGAAGGCACCCACGCCGGCGGACTGCACATTGAAATGACCGGCAAGAACGTCACCGAATGCACCGGCGGCGCCCACGCCATCTCGGACGCTGATTTACAAGACCGTTACCACACCCATTGCGACCCTCGGCTGAATGCTGATCAAGCCCTGGAGCTGGCGTTTTTGGTGGCCGAGCGGATATAAGCAGGTGGCGATGGCGAGGATATGACGTTTCGCGACATCACGCTGCCAGTCGTCTGTGGCGCTACAGATACCGCGTCAGCTGAATGTCCACCTGGCCATCGTCGTCTTCACCCACAAATCGCAGCATATGCGGCAAGGCGTCTGGCGGCGTTGTGATCCAGAGGTGCGCGGGTTTGCCTTTTTTCCCGACGAGTGTCAGATGCCGACAGCGCACGGCTTGGCCACTGATCGTCAGCGTGGCATCGCCGAGGTCTTCAACCTTGACCGTGTGAATCGTCAGGCTGTCTGTATCGAGCAGCCTGAGTTCAGCAGGCATGGCTTGCGCGCCGAGGGCGTGAATAAAAAAGGGGAGATGGTTCTCCGTCGTGTCGAAGCGCGCTGGCGTGGGCGCGAGTGCCTTTGCTTGCTGGGCGTGCTCGCTCAGCAGCGCTTCAGACTGAGCGATCAGGTCGGGCAGATCAGCCGCTGGTGCGTGACGAGCCCGTTGTGCCAGCGCCTCAAAGGATTCGCGGTCTTTCGCCGTCGCATCCACCTTCACGTACGTACCCTCCAGCCTATTGCCGCGTCGTTCGGCGACAAGCCGGTGAGCTTTTCGGGATTCCAGCGTGGAGCTGACAGATCGGACGAAGCCCGCACCCAGAAAGTGCTCCGTGGTCACGCTGCCAATGTCGATGTTTCCCCACCAGCTCGAGATGTTGATATGGCTGTATTGGATACTGCGATACACGTCCCCACGGCGAATCAGCCATTGCACGGATTCACCGATGGGCTTGCCTTCGGACGTCAGTGAGTAGTGAAGCCCGAGCGTGTCGCTACCTTCTGCGCGAGCGGCTTCATTACCCCAGGCCGCCAGTGCCAGGCACAGCAATAGGATCCCGCCAGGCAATAGCAAGCGCATCCTCAGTACCGCCAGGTCAGTCCCATCGTCACGACCTGCACAGTGGCATCGTAAAACGGGATAGTAGAGTCTACGACAGCGTTGCCAACAACGACGTTGGCTTGCAGATCCCGCCAGCCCAGTGGTTCTGAATAACTGACGCCTGCAGTGAATCCCGTGCGGGTGTCCTCGCGTTTTGTCCCAAACACCGGGTGCTCGTGCCGGTAGTTGTCTTTCCCGACATAGCCATGAACATACACCTCCCAGGGATCGGCCAGATAGGCGAGGGCCAAACGGGCCTCGGGTGAGTGATAGCGGTGGGCTTCGCCATCCGTCTGCCGCTGGGTATGGATCAGCTCCGGTATGATAAAGACCCGCGCTGTCATCGGTAGCGTGAGCGATATCCGGGTCTGCGATAAGGTGCCGCTGCGGCGCAAGTCATCAATATCTGCCGACGACAACCGACCACTCAGGGACTGACCCGATTGCTCATCCTTCACCGAGATATCGCCCATGGCGTAGGTCACTGACACGGGGCTGCCCAGAATATAGTCTGCGCCGAGGCGCAGCGCCTGGGTCTCGGTGTCAGTGTGAGCGCGTTTTTCCCCGGTGAGGAACGGGTCTTTCCATACCTGTTTTCGGTAGAGTGACAAGCCTGGCCCATACGCCAGCCAGACACTGGCGTCGTTGGCGAGTGCATAGCGGGCGCCGACTTCGACCGTGGCTTCGTTTTCAATAATCCCTTGCTCCGGCATACCTGCGAACAGGGTGATACCGTTGCCGGGTAGTCGGTAACGGAGCTGCCAAAGCGGCAACAGAAAATCCGCATCATGCTCGCGGGTGGGCGCCGAGAGCGAGGCAATCTGCGCATTGTCGTCTGCGTACACGGCTGCGCCATCGCTGCGCGAGCCACCAGCGAGCAGCTGCAAGTACCCGCTCCAACCGGCATCCTCTTGTGCGTTGGTACCGGAGACTTCCGGGCGCTGCGCTAGCGCCGTAGTGGCATGTAGCATCAATAAGCCAAGTGCTAAACAACGACGGGTGATGAGAGTGTTCACGGTACGCTCCGTGTGGCCCAAGGAATCGGCAGCAAGACGACCTGCTGAATGATGATGGGAGTCTACGGGGCCTGAGGTTAAGGCCGTCTTAAGAGGCGGGTCGGGTAAGGGCCTGGCTCAGCTGAGTGGCTTGCACCAGTGTACCGTCACGCAGATGTGTGCCGGCGATTGCTCAATGTGTAACTGCCATCCCAGCTTGTCACAGATGCGTTGCACCAGCTGCAGCCCCAGCCCATTGTTCGTGCGATGATTGGTTGTGCTGGCCTTGTCTTGTGGCGCCACCGGGTTGCTGAGTGACAGCCGTTCTGCGGTGGCTTTGAGGTTGATCTCGCCCTCGGCACTGTGCTGAAAGGCGTTGCGCACCATATTGGCGACAACAATGGCGAGTAACTCGCGCTCAATCGCCAGCGTTTCGCTGGCAATGTCGGTGCTGAGCGTGATGTTTCTGCCCTGGAGCAGGTAGCGATGATCATGGATGATCTGATCGCAGAGTGCACCTACATTCACTGGCTCTTTGGGGATCGGCCGCGTTGACTCCCGCGCTAACCACAACAGCGCTGACGACAAGCGGCGCATCGTCGCGCTGGCTCGTTGCGCGCGTTGCACTGCGGCGTGATGCGGAGGCGCCTGTTGCAGTTCCAGGGTGTCCAGGCTCGCCTGGATAATCGCCAGCGGCGTGCGCAGCTCATGGCTGGCGTAGCTCAGGAACTCGCGCTCGCGCAGATTGTAGGCATGTATCCGGTCAATCCCTTCGCGCAATTGCTCGGCGAGTTGGTTCACTTCTTCAATCGGCGAGTCCGGTGCTGTTGCGCGCGCGGGGTTCTCGCCCAATGCGGCGGCCCAAGTGCTGAGCCAGGCCATCGGTTCTGCGGTCCGTCGAATCAGCCAATGAACCAGGAAAAACAGCCCGACAAAGATAATCACCGTCAGCCAAAAGGCCTGCTGCAAGGCCGATTTAAAAAAAGCCTCGGCAAACACCGCCATCTCGGCCTGGTCATGGTGACTCAAGAGAAAAATCTCGGCCAGGTCTTCATCAGCGTGGCGCAGTAAATACAGATAGATCATGCCCTGTTCGCCGTCTTCAACCGTGAGCTCGCGCACTTCGCCGCTGGCGGGCTGTTCGCCAAAGTAGTCGCGAATCGTCTGCGGGATATCCTGCCATTGCCGGTAGGCGCTGAGCGACTGCCCCTGCGGCAGCGGGGACTCGGGGTCTTCCTTGAGTTGGCGCAACAGCGAATTCGCTTCCAGCTGCATCAGGCTGCCAACCGTGATGGAGGTCGCGTGTATCGCAAAAATCAGCATTAACACGAGGCACGCGAAAAACAAACCAACCCCGACCCACAGCAACTGGGCGCGCACCTGCTGCGCAAGGGTTTTAACCGGTTTGCGTTGGCTAGTCATAGTCGCGGGGTTCGTCCCTCAGGCAGAGGCCGACACCGACAATTGTATGAATCATCGGAAACGCAAACGGCTTGTCCACCGCTTTGCGCAGCTGATGCAGCTGGACATTGAAATTCCCGCTGGCAACCTCGCAGTCCGGCCAGGCGTGATCTTCCAGCTCGCTGCGAGGGACGACGTCAGGGCTGCGCCGAGCGAGCAGCGCCAGCATCTTCCAGCCGGTGGGGGTAAGCTTGAGGTCGCGCCCTTCGCGGGTAACGCGATGTTCGCTAAAATACACCGTCAAGGCGCCGATGGACAAGGCCGGCTTTTGCGGCTGCGCGCGCCGGTGCAGCGCCTGCAACCGCGCCCATAGCAACGGCATCGGGCAGGGCTTGATCACATAATCATCTATACCCGCCTGGAAGCCCTGCAATTGCTCGGCAGGGGTGTCACACGCGGTCAGCATCAGTACCGGCGCGACCACGCCCTGGCGCCGCAGCTGCTCACACACGGCGAAGCCATCAATCTGCGGCAGCATCAAGTCGAGAATAATCACATCGAATCGGCTCTCGCAGGCCATCGCCACACCGGCTGCGCCATGAAACGCAAAATCGCACTGCCCACCTTGCAGTGACAAGTAATCGGCCATGGCCGCAGCGAGATCCGCGTCGTCCTCGATAATCAGTATATTCACAGCGCCATAGACAGCTTCGTCAATCGTGATGGGCGGCCAAGTGGCCGATTGCTAATAGAGTATAGCGTTTTGCGAGGATCAGCCCGCACATCTGCGCATGACCATTTCAATCGGGCCGTGCTTCGCATACCGCGACCAAGCCGTGGCATAGAGGCATGCACAGACCGTGAAGAGCAGGGACGCAGCCATCACGGAACCCATGGACTGCCCACTGAACATACCCAGGGCTTCCAGCGCCCCCATCCCGATGTAAATATGCACGATATACAGCGTTAATGTTTGGCGGCCCGCCGGGTTGATCCATCGGAGCACGCCCGTCGGTTTTAGCACAGGCGCCAGCAGCAGACACAGCCCAATCAGCGCCGTGGCAATCCCCGACGCCGCCAGCAAATACAACGGCGCCGGCGGCACCGGGTCAGTCTCAGCGACCAACGACAATTCCGGGTCACTCACACCCAATAGCGGCGCCAGCCAACCACTCAGCATCTCCGCAACCACCGTAGCGACAATCCCGCCAACAATCATCAACACCTGAGTCCGCCGCGCCCCCAGTGACACGCGGCTGAGCATCACGCCATACAGCAAAAAAGCCATCCAGGGGAACACTGGGTGCCAGCCATTAAAAAACGTGTGCCGCACAAAGCCCACCACCGTCCAGAAATCATCATAAACATACGTCTTCCAATCCCAGCCTTGGTCATAATCCAGCGCGAACAACATCACGATACTCACGCCCACAATCACACCGATTAACAATGCAAGCCGTTCAGTGGATAAACCAAGCAACAACAGACTCAAGAGAAAAAACAGCCCGTAATAATGCAGAATATCCGCATCAAACACGAGCATATTCAACATCCCCAACACAAATAAGAACACCGCGCGCTTCACCGTCGAGACCACAAAGCGAGCACCACTGTTCCTCGCATACGACAGCCCCAAACCCATACCCGCCAGAATCAAAAACACCGCGACAGCACGTCCCTCCAACAGACCCGCCGCATAACCGAGCGTGGTCTCTGTCTCCTCAACCCCCATCACCAACCGAAAATTCACAATCACCATACCGACCAAAGCCAGAAAGCGCGCCAAATCCAAACCCGCCAAACGCAGGCGGGAGGATGCGGGTGTTGTTGTTGAGGGCAGGGGGGTAGACATAGCACCTTACTCTTGAGTGTGGGGTTAGTAACGCACAGAGGGGGTTAAGAGGATGTTAAGATGGGCTTCTGGGTAGGGGCAAGCACATGGCTCAGGGCGCAGCGTCGCCTTGCGGGTGGAGGTACCTTTGGTCGGTAAGGTCGCACTCAGCGTCAAATGGCTCGTCTACTTTGCTCCCCCTAGGAGAGCATGCCGGCAGCGGAACTCGACGACTGAATGCGACGGACTGCGGGACGATTAACTCGGCTCCTCAGCAATTTCCAACAACTCCACATCAAAAATCAACATCGACCCAGGTCCGATTTTCCCAACCCCTCGGTTGCCATAGGCGAGATCGGCGGGGATAAAGAGCCGAGTCTTCTCGCCGACGACCATCAACTGCAGCCCTTCAGACCACCCTTGGATAACCTGATTCAAGCCGATGTCGATGGGCTCGCCGCGCTCAACAGAGCTGTCAAACACGGTGCCGCCGATAAGCGTGCCGTGGTAGTGAACCTTGACCTTGTCCGTCGGGCTAGGGTGGGTCGAGCCGGTGCCAGGCTGTAAAACCAGATACTGCAAACCCGAGGCTGTGGTGGTCACGCCCTCGGCCGACGCGTTCTGCTCCAAGAAGGCTTGCCCCTCTGCGCGATTATCGTCAACGCCCTTCACGACGGTGGGGATTTTAAACAGCAGATAGACCAGCGCCACAGTGGCCAGGGCAAAGACAATTTTCATGGGGTTCGCCTGTGAGAATGCTAAAGGCGGCATTCTAACCCAGAACGGTGCAAGGAGGGCACTGGCGCTTGATGTCGCGCCTTGCCTGCGTTCACTCTCTGGTTCAATAGACACGAACGCCACGAGTGTTGGGTTTTGTCACGAGCTATTATTCTGTGTTCGGAGATTGTCTGCCTCCCCGACAATAGTGACGGTTGGCTTTAGAGGCTGGTGTACACGGAATCGGTTCGCGTGTTTCGGGTGTCATCACGTATTGAGGCGGGTCGATAGAACGACAGCCGGGTTTTGTATTGAGAGTAAATGCTTCCTTACCTTTGTAACACATTGACACTCTGGGTTTTATAAAGGTGTGTTAAGGTGATTGTGAGGTTGATGTGCTGTGAGATATACCGACATTGGCTTGGCATATCAGAGCTTTATGTTTGCGAATATAGCGCTGGTATCTTGGTCTTATCGGTGAAGATGGATGTCGTTATTTTTGGGGCTGGATATCGCGGCATTGAGGTAACCGACATTGTATGGGTGAATAAAACTGTTAGATTTCACGAGACAAATTCAATGAAAATCGCACTTTATTACTCTCCGGGATCATGCTCACTGGCGCCTCACATCGTGCTGAACGAAATTGGTGAGCCATTTGAGCTTCGGAGATTTTCGACTGCAGATCGTGCCAACTTCTCAGAAGAGTATCTCGCCATCAACCCTAAGGGCTACATACCGGCTTTGCAGGTTGATGACTATATTGTTACGGAGAATCCTGCAATCCTTGCCTTTCTCGGACGCAGATTCCCCAGTGCGGGACTCTATCCATCCGACAGTTCTGAAGACGAGGCACGTTGCCTTGAGTTACTTGCTTGGTCGTCAAACACGGTTCATGTGGCATTCGCACAACTGTTTAGACCGGAGAGATTTGTTTCAGACGAAGAAAACTATGTCTTTGTTAAAGAAAGTGGTCGAAATAATTACGAGCACTGCCTGACCAAAATCGAAGATCACCTCAAAGATCGGAAATACTCACTTGGGGGGCAATTCACAGTGGTTGATCCGTTTTGGCTCGTTTTCTACAGATGGGGGATGCTTGCCAAATATGACATGCGAACCAAATTTCCTGCATTTACAGCTCATGCAGAGATGTTGTGTGAGCGACCTAGCGTTCAACAAGCACTAGCTACCGAAGGCATTTCAGTTTGGGAATGAACCCTAACCAGCGCATGCAGACGGATCGTTCTACTCGCTAGGCTAGTGTAACGGTCGCTGGTGCTTTGTGTTATGCACTAAAAAGCCCCAGCCATCGTAGCCAGGGCCAACCATTTTAGTCGTTTTCTTTGGGTACAAGAATTAAACGATTTTTATGCACTGTTACAGAAACGGGTGTATCAATCGTAAAGCCTGCTTTCTCAAGCCAAGTGCCTTTGAGCAGTAAAAATGGTGTGGCTGGGTTGCCTTGGTAGGGCTTATCTTTAAGGATGTAGTCGCGGTGGGTTTTTCTTACTTTAAGCGTTCGGTTTTTCATAAAATCTCCTGTTGCAATTTCTAGGTTGCACAAAGTTAGGTGGTCGGGAGGCTAGAAACAGCAACAGGTACTGCCTTGGCTATTTCCTGCATGCAGGTATTGTATTTACCAAGACTCCCGACCATAGTATTCCCCGAATTTCGGGCACAAAAAAACCGCAAGACTTCTCGGGGTGCGGTTTTGCCCGCCTGTTATGGAGTTTCTAGGCTCCGTTGGGTAAGGTTACTATTATCGGTCTTGGTGTCAAGTTGCATCGCCAAAAGAAGCACCGAGCATCAAAGGTGTCGCTTTGTTCTGCTGTTGGGGTTGATCTGTAACCACTTTTGTAAACGAAGTTTTCTGTTCACGAAAGTGTTAGCAGATCCAGACCTTCCCACAGGCATAGAATACCCCTATAAAGTCGGCACTGGATAAAGAGAACTATCAACAATGGCTTGTGGAAAGGTCTGTCTATCAGGATTGCACATTGGCCATCGATCTTGTCTGCGGAGGCACTGCTCGCGAAGAGAAAGATCTCGATCTTGGTCATGGAGTCGAGATCAACGGCGTTTATGCGGTTGAGGCCACGTAGCCTGGGCTCTCTGAACACAGTGGGAAGCGAAGTGATGCCAAGTATTGGGTCTCCCGGCTTAGTGTTAGAAATTTAAAAAAGGGGATTATATGTTTTTCACATTGCTATTGGTTACTTTTGCATTATCCATCGCTGTTTCATTCGGTGTCGTCAAGGCGTTCGATAACGGCATAGCGTCGATTTTTAGTCGTATCATTCAGGATCAAATCAGCAGCGCATGGCAGAAATACATTAAATTCGCTGCCTATGTCGTTGGCATATCGGGTGGGGTGCGCGTGTATCAGCTTGAGCGGTATATCAGTGCACCCCATAAAGACACGGACGTGCTGGTGTTAAACTCTGAGCGGTGGACGCTGGAGGTGTACCGTACCATCATTGAAACACTGCAAAGCCTGGCCTGGATGTATCTTGTGGTTTTTATCTTTGCGTTAATTGCCTACGTTATCGTGAGGGGCTTTGAGTTAAAAAACAAAAAGAGCAGAGAGAGTCGTGAATAGCGGCAAACTCGCATCTCATCGGCGAATGGCTAAGCGCTTGGCTTCGCCACAATGCTGCCGGCTATTGGCGTGTTATGCATCATGTATTTTCAAGAGTCTAACTACGCCCATCACCCCCATTCTCTCACCACTGCATCATCGGCTCTGCCGTGCGGCTGGTAGAAGGCGCAAGGCAGCGACGTTGGGATGGCAGCTAGGTGCAGGTCAAAGCCTGTCAGTTCTTTCAATCACCCTAGCCCTGCGTCGATATTTGTACTAAAGTGTAATACATATGAATACGGCGGTGAATGCTAATGGGTATTACAAGTATTCGGCTCTCAGATGATATCGATAAGCCTCTCGAATCCTTAGCTACCAAGCTCGATAGAAGTAAAAATTACTTGATCAATCAAGCAATAAAAGAGTTTTTGGCCAGGCAGTCGCTTGAGGAGTCGAGGTGGGGCGATACATTGAAGGCGATAGAGTCTATTCAGTCAGGTCATGCCCTTGATGAAGCGGATGTGAATGCCTGGCTGAATAGTTGGGGCACTGGAGAGCGCAAAGCAACGCCCAAATGATCGAGGTTAAGTATTCTCCAGAGTCGATTGGAGATCTCCGGCGGGTCGTAGAATTTGTTGAAGCAAAAAACCCATACGCGGCGCGAAGAATCGCAATCGATCTTCAAGAGGGCGTCTCAAGGCTGAAGCAGTTCCCCCAAATTGGCCTACCTGTCATCAAAGCGGCTGACCCAGAAAAAATCCGAGACCTTTATGTCGGTGATTACACCGTGCGGTATTTAATCAATGAAAATACCATTTACATGTTGAGAGTTTGGCACAATAAAGAAAACGAAAAAAACGGATAAACAGGCTAAGGGTTTATTGCACAGCCATCGTCGCCCCTTCTGCCGGCCCGAAGGTCAGTTTTGGACACCTTGACGTCCTGCGCTCAGTGCGCCACGCGTATTGCGATTTGGATGTCGATAAACCCATTTTTATCTGCTTGACAATAATTGGGTCGTAGCAGATCAGGTTATCCCTATGCGTTTTTTTAGAACCGAGTCTATCTGGGGCCGTGCAATTCGAGAACGTTTTTGGCTTCACAACTTCTCCACCCGCACATGCACATCCATGGTTGCCCCGTCGACCGGCCCGATATACGCCCCGC
Organism: Gammaproteobacteria bacterium; assembly: GCA_003511825.1. GTDB lineage: Bacteria > Pseudomonadota > Gammaproteobacteria > Granulosicoccales > Granulosicoccaceae > UBA7957. Next base: position 10,176 of record DOIU01000358.1, read on the forward strand.
GGACGGGTGTGACGGCTTCAGGGTGCCGATGCACGGCGACTGCAATATGTTCTCCGCCAACCCATTGTCCGCTGGTGGCATCAAATCCACGCCAACCTGCCCCGGGTAGATAGATTTCCGCCCAGGCGTGGGTTGTCGCTATGTCTTCAACGGCTGCCGATGACACGAGGTAGCCACTCACAAAACGGCTGGCGAGACCGAGCCGTCGGCAGGATTCCAGAAACAGGGTCGCCAGATCGCGACAAGAACCCGTGCCTTTTGCGAGCGTTTCCTTCGGTGACTGCACGCCGGGTGCGTTGCGTACCTGGTATTGCAGTTGGTTGGCGATGCCCTCGTTCAATTGGCTCAGCAGTGCCTGCGTGTCGATCGGGACACCTGGCTGGTAATAATTGGCCAGCCAGGTATCGATCTCGGCAGTATCTTG
>DOIU01000469.1 GCA_003511825.1 Gammaproteobacteria bacterium
CTATGTCAGCAATGGGCAGGTGTTTAGCAACGGGCAAGTTAACTGTTCGGATTTTACGGGTTCGCCTGAACGAGGCTGGACGGTACGTGGCGAGTGTTATTACAAAGCGTTTGCAACGCTGGATCAGTTGCATGTGTGCATTGCTATTAGCGAGCCGGAGCTGGCTGATGAAATCACTCATATGATTGAAAGCCTCTCGCGTATTAAGGATCGAGAGCTGATAGAGAGTCGTCGCGATACCGCAGAGCGTTTGCAGCTAAAAGCCAAGCAGCTCAGCGCGCGTATGGCGCATTTGCGGCGTATCAACACGGTCAGTGAGAGTATTTTTCACGGCAGTCCTGCGGGGCTGGTCGTGTGGAACATAGCGGGAGAATTCGTGCGTATGAACGAGTTAGCCTACAGCATGCTGCCGCAGATCCTAGGGCCTGAGCCTGCCTTCAAGGTGTTTTTGAGCGCACTGGATCGCGAACCTGACCGAGAAGACGCCGGACTCTTCCGGGCTTTACTCATTGATAAGGCGCCTTGGCAGCTAGAATGCGATCTTGCCGGCGTGGAGCTCGTGATGGACTTTAGCGTGGTTGGTGAGCGCTTTGCCGATCGGCTGCTGGTTGCGAGTATTGTCGATGTGAGCAAGATTCGCGAAAGCGAGCGTGCCCGCGCGGAGTTGATGGAATACCTCTCACATGATTTGCGCTCGCCGTTGATCTCTACGGTGTATATGCTGGAAAACCAAAGAGAGTTGCTCATAGGCATTGACAGCAGTAGCCTGGATAAAGTCGAGCGCAATATCAATCGCAGTTTAGGATTGATCGATGACCTGCTTAATCTGGCGCGCGCAGACAATCTCAAGCAGGAAGAGTTGGCGCCTGTGCTGTTTGACAATGTCGTCAGCAATAGCGTCGATCAGCTCTCGCCGCTCGCGCAAGAAAAGCACATTGTCTTGCGCATCGAACAGGATGAGAACGAGGATCTCTGGGTGAATGGCAACGCTATATTGCTTGAGCGAGCCTTGATCAATGTGATTGGCAATGCGATAAAATACAGCCCTGGAGAAACGGTCATCCTCGTGCGTACGCTGGGTGAAGCGCGACGTCTGTGTTGCCAGGTGGATGATGAGGGGATCGGCGTCAGTGAAGACCAGATTCTCACGATGTTTGATCGCTTCAAGCGCTCTGAATCGGTTGAGCGTCAGTACCAGGGTAGTGGTTTGGGATTGGCTTTGGTGTCGCGGGTCGTGGCGCAGCACCACGGCCATGTGTCGGCTCAGAATCTCAGGCGAGGTCTGCGGGTCAGTATTGAGCTTCCTCGCTTAGAATTAGAGGATGACTGATTTGTGAGCTGGGTCACAAGACGGTGTGCCTAATCACGATGAGATTGTTAAATACGTTATGTTGATCACGCGTGCCACAGGAGCGTGGGCGCCTCGGCGTTGAGCCGGGAACCTCTCATTTTAGAAGGATCTAACTGCATGAAAACTCCCATTACTCGTCTTTTCTTTTGTCTGCTGTTTCTACTCTGCGCGCCGATGGTCTCGGCCGACACGGTTGATTTAAACCGTGCTGACGCGACGGCTCTGGCACGTGTGTTGTCGGGCATTGGGCCGGTCAAGGCGCAGGCGATTGTTGCCTATCGTGAAGCGAACGGCCCGTTCAAACGTGTGGAAGATTTGCGCAGGGTGCCGGGTATTGGCACGGCGTTGGTTAAGGCCAATCAGTCGCAGCTGTCTGTAGGGGCTGCTGACCCTGTTCCTGTCGCCAAAAAGGCGCAGGTCTCGAAGCCCGCGAACCCCGCTAAGGCGGGCGCCGTTCAACGTCAGTAGTGACTCGGTGACTGATGACCGGGTCGAGCACCGAGAGTGTGATTAGTTGATGCGCTCTCGGTGCCCGGTGCATCGACTAGGCGTCCTCGCGGCTACCTTCGTTGATTTCAACGCCTGCTTCACTGGTCAAGATCAGGACGTCGGCGCATCGCTGGGCGAACAAGCCATTGCAAACAACGCCCGGGATTTGGTTCAGCGCGCTCTCTAACGAAATAGGGTCGGTAATCGCCATGTTGTGAACATCAAGAATAATGTTGCCATTGTCGGTTTTGCAGTCCTCGCGATACTCAGGGTCACCGCCTAGCTTGACAATCTCGCGCGCGACAAAGCTGCGTGCCATGGGGATGACTTCGACAGGTAATCCAAAGTCGCCCAAGACATCCACTTTTTTGGACATGTCGGCAATGCAAACAAACGTTTTACTGGCGCCGGCGACGATTTTTTCGCGAGTGAGAGCACCACCACCACCTTTGATCAAGTGCCTCTGAGGATTTGCCTCGTCGGCACCATCGACATACAGCGCCAAGGGGCCTGTAGCGTTCAGGTCCATCACTTCAATATTGTTCTCACGCAAGCGGATGGCTGTCGCTTCTGAGCTGGCGACTGCGCCTTGTATATGCCGATTGCTGCTGGCAAGCAGGTCGATGAAAAAATTGGTGGTTGAGCCGGTCCCGACTCCGACGATCATATCGTCTTCCACGTATTCCAGTGCAGCCTCTGCCGCTGCGCGCTTAAGGGCGTCTGTTGACATGACAGGTCTCCGAACAAGATCGGACAAGTCTACTGGGTCTGCCCGCCAACGGAAAGCCCGCCTCTGGGCGTGGTCTTGCTGAAAAAACCTGGGCAACGCGCTTTTCTCAAGCTGGCTGATAGAGTAAACTGAAGCGTTTACATGCGGCGCCTGACACCCCAACTATGAAGCAATACATTGAAAACATCCTCAACGCACGGGTTTACGATGTGGCGACAGAATCTTCGCTGCACACCGCCAAAGGGCTCTCCCGTCGCATGGATAATCGTGTCCTATTGAAACGCGAAGACGAGCAGAGTGTTTTCTCCTTCAAATGCCGCGGTGCTTACAATCGAATTTTTGCGCTGCAGAAGCAACAGAAAATTGCCGGTGTGGTGACGGCGTCCGCTGGCAATCATGCGCAAGGTGTCGCGCTCGCCGCCAAGCAGCTCGGTTTGACGTCTATTATCGTGATGCCTGTCACCACGCCCCCTATCAAGGTCAGTGCTGTGAATGCGCTCGAAGGCACTTCTGTGTTGCACGGTGATAACTATGACGAAGCTTGTGCACACGCGCTACGCATCGCCGAGGAAAAAGGCTATCCGTTTATTCACGCTTTTGATTCTGCTGACACCATTGCGGGCCAAGGGACTATCGGCATGGAGATATGCCGTCAGCACCCAGACCCCATTCATGCGGTTTTCGTGCCTGTAGGTGGTGGAGGGTTGATTGCCGGAGTTGCAGTGTATATCAAGTATTTGCGACCGGATATCAAGATTATTGGTGTTGAGCCTGATGATGCGAATGCCATGCATGAGTCCCTCAAGCAAGGGCATCGTGTCACATTAGACAGGGTTGGCATGTTTGCTGATGGTGTCGCGGTGCGTCAGGTGGGCGAAGAGACATTCCGTCTCTGTCAAAAGTACGTGGACGACGTCATCTTGGTGAGTGTGGATGAGATTTCGGCGGCGGTTAAGGATATTTTTGATGATACCCGTACCGTTATGGAGCCTTCGGGCGCACTGGCTGTTGCGGGGATGAAAAAATATGTCGCACAGACGGGTGTTAGCGGGGAAAGCCTGGTAGCGATTACGAGCGGTGCCAATGTGAATTTTGATCGTTTGCGCCACATCGCCGAGCGGGCTGAAGTGGGCGAGCAGCGCGAAGCCTTGCTCGCGGTGACGGTTCCTGAACGACCTGGCAGTTTTCGGAAATTTTGCCGTACCATCGGTAAGCGTAGCGTCACTGAGTTCAACTACCGTTACGCTGATAAAGATTCGGCGCGCGTGTTTGCGGGCATCGAATTGCGCGGCGGTGACCAAGAGCGGGAGCAGATGATCGATATGCTGGGTGACGCCGGTTATCCCGTGATTGATTTGACCGCAGACGAAATGGCCAAACTGCATATTCGCTATATGGTCGGGGGGCATGCTAAGGATGTGGACAATGAGCTGCTGTATCGCTTTGAATTCCCAGAGCGCCCCGGTGCCTTACTGGAATTTCTCGATCGTATGGCACGCGGATGGAATATCAGCTTGTTTCATTACCGCAACCATGGCTCAGCATTTGGGCGTGCGTTAGTCGGTATTCAAGTGCCGCCCGACGAGCGCGGGCAGTTTCAAGAGTTTCTGGATGCCTTGGGTTACAACTACTACCCTGAGACGGATAATCCGGCTTACCAAGCATTTTTGGCGTAGTGCTGCTCTCAGCGATAGACGCCTGCTTCAGTCACGATGATATCCATGGGAATATCCCAACTCTGCGGTTTGAGTGAGGCAATTTTCTGACACGCGTGGGCAATGCCGATCAGCAGAGGCGGCGGCGCGCTATCCGTGCGAAAGGCGAAGGTGCGGTCATAAAAACCGCCGCCCATACCCAGTCGGTTCAATCTGTCATCAAAAGCCAATAATGGCACCAGTACGGCGTCCAAGGCGTCAGCCTGCAGCAGGGAGCTCGCAGCGCAGTCTGGGGTGGGTATACCGAACTTCCCTTCCACCATCGTACTGGTGTCGTCAACCGGGGCGAACGCAAGATGCGATGCGCTTACGATGGGCAAATAGGTTTTTTTGCCCGTTGCGCGCGCCCAGGTCAGCGTGTGCGCGGGGTCCATTTCACCATTAACGGCCGCATAAGCTGCGAGGGACTTGGCGCTGATGATTTCGGGGAGTTGACTGAGGTTCGCGCGTAAGGCTCGTGCGTTGGCTTGCTGTTGCGCGATTGGCAGGGCGCGTCGGGTTTGGCGAGCGCGTTGCCGCAGTGTAGCTAGGGAATCTGCGGACATGTCAACGTTCCATTGATCTGATCATGCTGCATGTAGCGGCGCATAACCGAAGGCCGATTTGAATCTGAGGTGACCAGATAGCAGCGATAGGGTGGGTATAAACCACCACCGCCGTCGTCAGCGTGCTACCTTGAACCGGTGGGTTCAGGTGGGGAGAATGTTAGTAAATCAGGCTTTCCGCCCGTAGCGGACATGCACACATCACCAACAAATCAAGTTCCCCGGGGTATGAAATTAGGCTCAAGGGATATACCCGACTGACAAACGCACGGGGCAGTCAATACCCGAAACTAACTGTGTTTACAGCGCATGCTTTGCTTGCGCTCTAGCGTAAGTTAGGGACCAGTCTAGACCTGAAAATCGCCTCAGGCAAGTCCTGACCCTCTAAAAAAACCAAAGAAAAGTGTTGCAATTACTGCAGCACTTTTTTTAACGACCGCTGCATTTCATCCAGCAAGGATGAGGCCGATTCCAGTTCATCGCTGCCTGCTCTCAAGGACAGCAATTCATTGGCCATGTTCATCGCGGTGATGAGAGCGATCTTTTCGGAGGAAGGATTGCCCCCTCGCGACTTCACCGTCTGCATTTCTTTTTCGACGTAACGTGCGGCTTTCAGAAGGGCGTCTTCTTCGTCGGGTTTACAGGCGACTTGGATCTCAGTGCCGAGAATTTTGAGCTTGACAGCGGCGGGTTTGCTCATTGGTTGGCTTCCATCGCTTTCAGTCGAGTGATCATCGCCTCGACGCGCGTGCGGGCTTGTTCATTTTTTTCAATCAACTTAGCGCGCTCTTCAATGAGATTGTTTTGTTGATTGCGCAGGGATTCATTCTCAACTTTGAGTTTTTCGTGGCGCTGTAGCAGCTCATCCACCTGCACTTTCAATTGTTGAATCTGAGATTCGATGTGTTGTCCAACCATAGTCTTTCCTGCATGGGCGTTCTTGGGGAGACGGAGGGTCAACCCCCGGGCACCGCACCCTTGACTGAGTCTCAACGGAAGCCGAATTCGGTGTCACGAATTATACATGCAGCACATGTTCACGCTAGCGAAAAATGCGTATTGCGCATCATGAAGGCCGATGCTGGTTCGCTGGCGACAGCGCACTGCTGGCAGGCCACAATAGGTGGACGGACCACTAGGCGTGTGCAGCTATTCGCCCTACAATAGACGGATGACACAGACAAATTATGATGATTTTAGCCAGCTGCTCACGCGCTGCAGTGCAGATGTTGGTGCGGCTGAAGCTCACGGCGTGCTTTGCGGGCTCTTGTGCAGTGCCGGCTCCAAAGATGTGCTGGCCTTATGGCGTTCGCAACTATTGCCAGAGCATGCCTTAGAGCCAGATAACCCCGTCGCGGCGGATTTTAATGCGCACGGGCAATCGTTGTTGGACGCGACCTTGAAACAAATGAACAACGCCATGCTCGATTTTGCCTTGCTGTTGCCCGATGAGCGCGAGGGGCTGATGGTACGAGCAGATGGCCTCGCGCACTGGTGCCAGGGCTTTAATTACGGGCTTGGTGTGGGTGGCTATCGCGACTCTGACGCCGTAAGCCCTGACGTCGTGGAGCTAGTGCGCGATTTTTCTGAGATCGCGAAGGCGGGTTATGGTGCGGATGATATCGATGAAGAAGAGGAAGAGTCTGCCTTTATTGAGGTGGAAGAATACGTCCGTGTCGGCGTGTTACTCATTCTTGAGGAACTACAACCCGTAAAACAACAAAAGCCTATCGTTCATTGAGACCTCACGAATGCGCAAACCCACAAACACACTCCTGAAAGAACGCGCACGTCGTCGGCGCAGTTTAATGCGCACTATGGGGGCAGATTCCATTGCCATCATCCCTGCTGCTCGCGCGTACAAACGCAACGGTGACACTGAGCATCCTTATCGACAGAGTAGCGACTTCTACTATCTGAGCGGATTTGAAGAGCCGGAATCCGTGATTGTACTGATCCCAGGGCGCTCACATGCAGAGTTCATTCTGTTTTGTCGTGAGCGAGATCCCGTGCAAGAGACTTGGCATGGGCGACGTTTGGGGGTCGATCAAGCGCCTGAGGTCCTCGGCGTGGATGACGCGTTTCCAGTGACCGATATGGATGAAATCATGCCGGGTTTGCTGGAAGGGCGTGAGCGGGTCTTCTACACGATTGGCGTCGATTCGGAGTTTGATTCGCGTGTCCTGGGTTGGATCAATCGCGTACGCGCAACCGTCCGTGATGGCAGTCACGCGCCGGTGGAGTTTATCGATCTCGATTACCACATGCATGAAATGCGGCTGTTTAAGAGTCGGGTAGAAGTGGCCGCCATGCGCAAAGCATCGAAACTCACCGCTGAAGCCCAAAAGCGCGCCATGAAAAAATGCAAGCCTGGGGTGATGGAATATACACTGGAAGCCGAGCTGATTCACGAGTACAAAAGCCACGGCGCGACGCATTCGTTTTTACCCATTGTGGGTGGCGGCGCGAACGGCTGCATTTTGCACTACACCGAGAACGCAGATGAGCTGAAAGAGGGTGATTTGGTATTGATTGATACTGGCGCTGAAGTGGGCTATTACGCGGGCGACATCACGCGCACGTTTCCGGTGAGCGGTGTGTTTTCCCGCGAGCAGGCTGCTGTTTACCAGGTCGTATTAGACGCGCAATTGGCCGCCATTGATAAAGTGCGTGCCGGCAATAAATGGAACGATCCCCACGAGGCGGCGGTTAAAGTGCTGACACAAGGGTTGGTTAAGCTTGGCTTACTCAAAGGGCGGGTTGCCACGCTGATCAAAAATGAAGCGTACAAGCGCTTTTATATGCACCGCACGGGTCATTGGCTAGGCTTAGATGTGCACGATGTGGGTGAGTACAAGGTTGATGGTGATTGGCGAGAGTTAGAGCCGGGGATGGTCGTCACGGTCGAGCCTGGCTTGTATATTTCCCCTGGCAAGGGTGTGCCTAAAAAGTACGAAAACCTCGGGATTCGTATCGAAGATGATGTGCTGGTGACCAAGGACGAACCTGAGGTGCTCAGCAGAGCCGCGCCGAAGTCTATTGGCGAGATTGAAGCCTGGATGGCTGCGGAAGCACCATGACGCTTGATTGCGACATCTGCATCAGTGGTGGCGGCATGGTCGGTGGCACGCTGGCTTGGGGGCTGGTAAAAGCCGGTTATTCGGTGGCGTTGCTGGAGCCACAGTCTTATCGGCCTGATGCGGTTCCTCCGTTGCTGAACGAGCGTAGTGTCGCCCTGTCATACAGTTCACGCGTCTTGTTGGATGCCTTAGGGCTATGGTCCGATATCGCGGGTGAGGCCAGCCCCATCGCACAGATCCATGTGTCGGAGCGAGGACGCTTTGGCGCGACCCGATTGCATGCGCGCGAGGAGCGCGTGGAAGCTTTGGGCTATGTCGTGCGCAACTCGGTGTTTTTACAGGCGCTGTATCGCAAGCTGTCAGAGTTGCCTCATCTTGCACTCGTGTCGGGCGCTAAGCTGTCCGATATCACCCAACATCCTGATCGTGTGCGTGTCAGGGCCGAGCAAGGCGGTGAAACCCTGGCGGGCGATGCGCGCTTGCTGATTGCTTGTGACGGCTCGCAATCGTCCGTGCCGACCATGTTGGGTTTGCAGCAATCCACGAAAACCTATGAGCAATCGGCCATCATTGCCAATCTGCATTGTGCCAAGCCTCACCAAGGAACCGCTTACGAGCGCTTTACGCCCAGCGGGCCTTTGGCGATGTTGCCTTTGGCGCCGAACACCATGGCGATGGTCTATACCGTGGCGTCAACCGATGCGCCCGGATTGATGGCGTTGGATGATACGCAGATGCTGGCCCGCGTGCAGCGACGTTTTGGTTACCGTCTCGGTCACTTTGAACACATTGGTGCCCGCGTCGAGTTTCCGCTCGCTCTGGTGCAGAGTAGCGAACAGTATCGTGGGCGTGTGCTCATGATGGGCAATTCAGCGCGCACGTTGCACCCCGTGTCTGGGCAGGGGTTTAATCTCGCCTTGCGCGACAGCGCGCTGTTATTGGAGAAACTCGTGAGTCAAGGTCGTGACGGTGACCCCGGCAGTGTTGATGTACTGCGTGACTTTTGCCAAGAGCGTCAGCGCGATCAACGCGATGTGGTGCGTTTTACCGACACCTTGGTGCGCGTGTTTCGCGGGCGTGCGCCAGGCTTCTCGCACCTGCGCGCATTGGGCTTGAGTGGGCTTGAATGCTTGCCTCCGCTCAAGCACAGATTGGCGCGACAGAGCATGGGGCTGGGTAATCGCCTGCCTGATTTGTCGCAACTCACCGTGCCTTGAGCGGGAGCGCCTCGTCTGCATTGTTGCGCATTATTAATGCCTGTGAGGCAGCGGGGCGGATAAGCTCATAGATTTACCCTTTGGGTTCTATCATGGATATTCTAGACGGGATGCTTCCAGCCTATGTCATCGGCGTTGCAGATGGCCTGTTTTTGCTGGTGATGGGAATGGCGGTGTTTACCGCCCCCTGGTACAAGATTGTTGACAGCGAATCGTCGCATGTTTTTTTCGGCGTGACGCTCTTGGTGGGCATCATTTGGTTGATGCGCTCGGACGTGGTGAATGGCATTAACTTCCACCTGTTGACCACCACGACGCTGTATTTAATGTTTGGCTGGCAGTTTGCCGTGTTTGCCATTGTGTTGGTGAATATCGGTATGTACTTCAGTGGTTTGGTGCCAGCCAGCCTGATCCCGATCAATGTGTTGTTGCTCGGGGGTGTCCCGGTTGCGGTAACGAGCACCTTGCTCCGTGTCAGCAAAAAGCATCTGCCCCACCATTTCTTTATCTACATTTTTGTTAACTGCTTTTTCGCGGGGGCGGCGTCAATGCTCAGTGTGGCCATCGTCACCATCGCGTTGTATTACATCTTCGCGCACGCGGCCATGTTTCAGGGCTTGCAGAATTTTTTACCCTTTTCCTTACTGCTGGCCGTGCCCGAAGCCGCAATCAATGGTATCTTGATGAGCGGTATGATCGCCTATCGACCTGCCTGGGTTGCGACATTTCACGACAGTGTCTATATCAATGGCAAATGACTGACAGAGGGTCGGTCTGCTGGCGTTCTGTATGCCAGGCCGATTTCTGTTGTCGATTTGAGTCATGAAGTTCACGTCCTACGCGCAATCAACCATCTGAGTGCGGGTCCGTTTCTTTGCCTTGAGTGGCGTTGTTGGGGTGGTTGTTGGTTTGGCGACCCTGGGGCTGATTGCGATGATCGCTGTGGTGCAGCGAGCGCTCTATGGGCAGGCATCCGAAGAGCGCTTCGCGAGCATTGTTGGCGATAGTCCGATCTGGTTGGTCCTCCTCGCACCGGCTGTGGGTGGGTTGATCGTCGGCGGCCTCATTCATCTCACAAAGGGGCAAAGGTACCACGGTATCGCTGATGTGATGGAGGCCTGTGCGGTGCGTGGTGCACGGATGGACGTGCGCTCGGGTGCTAGTGCGGCGGTCGCGGCAGCCGTCTCTTTAGGGGCTGGTGCCCCTGTGGGGCGAGAAGGGCCTGCTGTTCATATTGGTGCATCCATTTGCGCCTGGCTTGCAGAAAAGCTCGGGTTTAGTCAGTCGGATTCCCTGACGCTGCTGGGCTGTGGGGCCGCAGCCGCAGTGACCGCGTCCTTCAATGCGCCTATCGCGGGCGTGTTGTTCGCCTTGGAAGTCATCGTGGGGTATTACACCATCCGGGTGTTCGCGCCGATTGTGGTCGCTTCGGCGGGCTCGGTGATGGTGCGACATACGGTCCTGGGCGATTCAACAGTATTCACCTTGCCGGTCTTTTCGCTGAATTCGCTGTGGGAGCTGCCATTATTCGCCGTTCTGGGTATTGTGTCGGCCTTGTTCGTTTTAGCGCTGATTTATGCCGTCGGACATATCCAAACGTTCTGGCAACGCAGCCGCGCTCCGTTGTGGGTGCGGCCTGCATTTGCCGGTTTACTGCTGGGCGCGATTGCCACGGTTTTTCCACATGTGTTGGGCAGTGGCTTTCAAGCGGTTGATTTGTCACTCAACGAATCACTCCTGCCTGGCTTTCTGGCGTTGCTTCTGGCGTGGCGTTTTGTTGGGACCAGTGTTGCGTTAGGGAGCGGTTTTGCGGGTGGGGTGTTCACGCCGGCAATCGTGTTTGGCGCGTTGCTCGGTGCCTTGCTGTGGATAGGGTTCGCTGCTGTTATGCCGGGTTTGGTGTCGGCGCACAGCGTCTACGCCATTGTGGGGATGGGGGCATTGGGGTCCGCAATGCTGGGCGCGCCGATATCCACGGTACTGATTGTGTTTGAGCTCACGGGGAACTACGAGGTCACCATCGCCGTGATGTTGGCTGCGGCCATGGCCAGTGCGGTCATGCAGTTGTCACCGCACACGTCGTTCTTTCGTTGGCAGCTCGCACGTCGTGGCGTCAATATCACCAGCGGCCGAGACCAGAGCTTGTTGCGCACGGAAACGATTGAAGGCGTGGTCAAGCAGGAGTGTAGTTTTATTGCGTCAGGCGACAAGATCATTGATGTCGAACGGCTGTTGAGTCGCGATCGACACCGCATTGCCGTGTTGTTGGACGATGACGGTAATCTGTTGGGCAGCGGGAATTTACGCATGTTCGTGGCGGCCTCGATTGACCATGGCTTTGATGCGCCAGCCGCAGACGTTTTGCACTCGCCGGCCACAGCCATTGCCGAACACACCAATTTGGTTGTCGCGCTACAGCAGATGGCGGATGCGGATATGGACTATATGCCGGTTGTCACGGCGACGGACGGGGAGGAGGCACCCGTTTTTCGCGGCATTGTGGTGCGAGCAGGTTTGCTGAAGGCGTATTACGACGTTATCCGGGCGGCGCGGGCTGAAGAATTTGGTGTGAATTGAGGGGCTGCTTACCAGAAGCCCTGTGGCATGGGCTTCTGGCGGGTGCAATGACCGGTTTATTCAGCCGGCACCGGGTGGTATTGCCCGTCCACACCGAGATACTCGGTGCCGTCATTGCGGTAAAACTGCTCGGCTGAGGCAGAGGCGAGTACCGCGAGCATTTTGGGGACAGGTCGGTTCTCAGCTTGTAATTTATCCATGAAGCGCGTGGGGCCGAGTTGGTCGATCATTTCAAAGGGGCCGCGTGCCCAGTTGAAGCCCCAGCGCATCGCACGATCGACATTGACGATATCGTCGGCGATCTCAGGTACCAAGTCGGCGGCGTAGGCCAGCGTTAAGCTCATAATCTCCCAGGCGAATTGGCTCTCATTGCTGTCGCCGAACAGCAACTCCGCGCAATCCTGTTGGCTGTCTGCCAGTGTAACGGGCTGGGCATCACGCCACTGCTCGGTCACCAAATCGAAGATCTGCATGGTTTTACTGCCATCATCGTGGCGCAGCAGTTTGTAGAAGCCGCCGCCGGTCTTACGGCCGAGCTGCCCTTGGTCAAACATCGCTTGTTCAGCAGCCGGGAACGCCGTGTATTGGTGCCCGATATCATCCTCCGGTAGATTTGCAGCCAGGTTTTTCGCGACGCTTTCCATGATGTCCAGACCGATCAGGTCGCACAGTCCGTAGAGGCCCGTGGAAGGAAAGCCCATGGGTTCGGACATCAGCGCATCGATGGACTCTGTTGTCAGTCCATTGCGCAGTGCTTTTTCACCGATGTGCAGGCCCGACAAAATCCAGAAGCAGCCGATACGGTTGCCGATGAAATTGACGGTGTCCTTTGCATAGACAGCGCCCTTGCCCAGTTTCTTGCCGCAGAACTCTGCCAAGGTGGTGATGACGTCGTCACTGGTGTCTTCGCCTGGCACCAACTCCAATAACTTCATCACGTGAACAGGGTTGAAAAAGTGTGTAATGGCGATATCGCGACGCAAGCTGTCAGGCATGCCGTCGGTCAAATCCTTCAGTGGAATGCCTGATGTATTGCTGCTGACGATGGAGCCTGGCTTGCGAATGGGTTCAATGCGCTGGTAAAGCTCGCGCTTAGGCTCCAGCTTCTCAACAATGACTTCGCAAATCCAGTCACAGTCAGCGATTGTCTCCAGATCTTGCCCAAGGCTGCCACAGCTGATCAGCGCTGCTTGCTCGGCGGTGAGAACAGGGCGTTTACCGCTACTCAGGCGTTCGACGGCCTGACTTGCCGCGCCTTCGATCAGATCGAGCAGAACGACAGGGTAACCAGCGGCGGCGCATACACCGGCAATGCCAGCGCCCATCGTGCCGGCACCGATGACGGCAACTTCATTGATTGTACGAGGCATAGGGCTTCTCCAGAGAACAAATCAGCACGCAATTTAGACCGCGAGACCGCTACAGGCAAGCGCTTTTGCGACAAGATGATGCGATGTTTCGCCGAGATGATGACCTGCCAATCAGCTACGTCATTGCGGGCTTGCGGCAGTGTCGAGCCAGCAGCGAATTATAGAGTGACGAGAAGCAGGCTAAACGTCACGCTACAGTATGTCAGTGCTGTTCGGGGGTGTCTGTTTTGCGATGCTGAGGTGGTGAAGAGGGGGCATGAGATTTGACCGGCTCGCGCGCGTGATCATTCAGCATCACGAGCGCGATTAAGTCGGGTATTTCGTTGAGAGTCACATAGCTGTGTTTGTCCGACGGGTGCGCTGATTTCATTTTATTCGGGGGCGCTGAAGTCATTGGGTTCCTCCTCCACAATCCTTCTACTGTCACTGCCTCTTGGGAAGCAGTACAATTCGAATTCACCGGGCGCGTGACTCACGCGTAAACCGAGACAATTGTTACACGAATGCAAGTTCAAAAACAAGTGCGATAAATGATCCGCCGCCAGTTTTTGTACGTGACCACGACGGCATCATCATGACTCCACAGCGATACCAGAAAATCCGCGATACCCTCAATCGACGACAACCCGACTTAACCGTGTTGGCAGAGAATGTTCACAAGCCTCACAATATTTCTGCAATCCTGCGCACCTGCGACGCGGTAGGCATTGCCAAAGCGCATGTGGTGATGCCTGATGATCCGGGGTTTCGCATGCGCAGTGGGATTGCGATGGGCAGCGATCGATGGGTCGAGCACCAGCTCTACACCGACATAAACCTGCCCATAGAGCGGTTGAAGGCGTCTGGCCATCGCGTTTTGGCCGCGCATTTTTCCGATCATGCGGTCGATTTCCGTGACATTGATTACACGCAGCCGACCGCGTTGTTACTGGGTACCGAGAAATTCGGCGTCAGCGAGACAGCGGTTGCCGCCTGTGATGCGCACGTGGTCATTCCGATGATGGGGATGGTGGCGTCGTTCAATGTCTCTGTCGCTGCGGCCATCATACTGAGCGAAGCGCAACGACAGCGCGCAAAAGCGGGCATGTACAGTGACGTGCGCTTGCCGCAGGCGGAATATCAGCGACTGTTGTTTCGTTGGTGCCAGCCTATTGTTGCGCAGTTTTGCGATGAGCGAGACTTGGCCTACC